>NZ_JAHREU010000099.1:0-17488 GCF_020883145.1 Microcoleus sp. CAWBG27 | reverse complement strand
CAGTAGGTTTGTAGTGAGGACTTTAGTCCTTTCTTCTATGAGGGGTAAAGTCCTCACTACGAACATATCAGTAGGTTTGTAGTGAGGACTTTAGTCCTTTCTTCTATGAGGGGTAAAGTCCTCACTACGAACATATCAGTAGGTTTGTAGTGAGGACTTTAGTCCTTTCTTCTATGAGAACTAAGGTTATTTAATTGTGATGGATATATCGATTTGTCAAAAATGGAAAAATGGTGATTAATTCCACTATCCCATGTTTTTATTTTTGTGCTGTCTCCTGCTTATTTAAAACTTGTTCTTGCATCCGCAATAACTCTGGAACTGTTACAAATTTGTACCCTTCCTTTCTGAGTTTAGCAATAATATCCGGCAAAGCTTGCACAGTTCTCGAACGATTGCCGCCACCGTCGTGCATCAACACAATGCCACCAGAATTTGCCTGCCGCATCACGTTGTCCATCAAGGATTGCGTCGCAGTCCGCCAATCTAAAGAATCAGCAGACCACATGATAACTGCATAATTTTTCTTCTGTGCGTAAGCTGCCAATCCATTATTTAAAATGCCTCCTGGCGGCCGGAACATTGATGTTTTGACGCCTGTTACTTCCTCAATTAATGATGACGTGCGATCGATCTCGCGAGCCGCACCGTCTTCGTTATACTTAATGTATTGGTGGTTCCAAGTGTGGTTGCCGATCGCGTGACCGGCTGACGCAACTTGTTTGCCAAGTTCGGGATATGTTTGCAGGTATCTTCCTACCCAAAAAAATGTAGCCTTAATATTGTTTTTCTTCAGAATCTCTAGGATTTGTCTAGTAGTTGTCGGCCAGGGCCCGTCGTCAAATGTCAGGGCGATCGCCTTGTGCTGTTCGTCCAGTTTTGCCTGACGCAGCATGGTACCTTTAAACTGGGATGGTAGGGATGATTGAAAACGAGTTTCCTGCTGTTGAGCTAGGGCTTGTTGGGAAACTTCAACTCGATGGGCGATCGCTCCTGCGATTCCACTAACATTAGATATCAGTTTTGGTTCTGGCGAGGATACTGCCAAGACTTGTGGCTGTCTCGGTGGCGCTGGTTGATTGGCGCGCAAGTTCATCGGCAACGTTACACCCAGCAAAAAACTGCCCGCAGCAGCCAGAAAAGCAACGATTAATTTTTTTCGCCGCCTCAAAAGCCGTTTGATATTTGTCACGTCATTAATCTCCTTCACACCTTCGACAATTAATTCTAGATTTTATGTTGATATTAGTTAGTTCACCTTAGAGGATAATCTTAAATCAGATTGTCCCTAGCAATGTTACTCCAACTAACCGATCGCGGGGAAGTCCGGCAGGATGGGAGCATCTCATTTTTGCAAAAAAACATTTCTTTTGACAGTCACATTTGTAGTAGGGTGCGTCAGCCACTTCTGGCTCCCCCACCAAAAAATTCGGCTCCTCGCTGACGCACCCTACAATATCTACTCGCACGGCATTAAAAGCAAAACACAGATGCACTCGGCAGGATTAACAAGTTTAAGAATTTTCAGCGAGAGTTCCCCTAACCGATCAAAACGGGGAATAGTGGCAATCTTCCGGAAGGTAGTTACCAGAAAGAATTGGTTGAAAGCCCCAAGTCTTTGAGGGAGAAATTAAAATCCGACTATTCATTACTCCAATCCTCGGACTTAATGGTAGAGGTCGCTCTTCTTCGGTCAACTGTTAGCTGTCAACTGTCAACTGTCAACTGTCAACTGTCAACCGCCCCAGCGCCTTCAAATTAACTTTTAGGGCCGGTTCTCTCTTGATACAAGCCGACAATCCGATCGATAACTTCGTCAACAGTCAGATTATCTGTTTGAATTTCCACAGCATCAGCAGCTTTCCGTAAAGGTGCGATCGGGCGAGTGCTGTCCTTGGAGTCCCGCAGAGCGATGTCTTGTTCTAACTGGGTCAAACTAATATTAGCCCGATCGGCGTCTTTAAGTTCTAACATCCGCCGGCGCGATCGCTCTTGTACCGAAGCCGTCAAATAAATCTTCAATTCCGCATCGGGAAAAACATTAGTTCCTATATCGCGGCCTTCTGCCACAATCCCACCTTTTGTACCGCAGCGCCGCTGTTCATCTACTAGAAACTGGCGCACAGCGGGAATTGCCGCCATTTCCGAGACGCGAGATGTCACTTCCAAACTGCGAATTTCCTGGGTTATGTCTTCGCCGTTAATCTTCAGCATAAAAGATGCCGGATCGAGATTGTATTCCAAATAGCTGTAACTAATTAATTCGGCGATCGCACATTCGTCGGACATCGGCGTGTTTGTTTTCAAAGCCAGCCAAGTCAGCGCCCGGTACATCGCGCCGGTATCGAGATAAAACAAGCCCAAAGCTTTTGCTGCTTGGCGAGTTACGGTAGATTTGCCAGCGCCCGCCGGGCCATCGATCGCCACAATTGGCCTGCGGTTCCTCAGAATTATATTGTCAATCAACCGAGTAGAGCCGACTCTGGCTGCTACGGCTAAAAGTCCCGCTGTTTCCACCACCTCCAACGGCATCAGAGTATCGGGATCGACGAGTTCGGCGTATTCGAGCTTAACTTCTGGTTCTCCTGCCACTTCGGCGCGCGCGGTAGCGAGTGCAGTGGCCGAGGTGCGGTCGCCTGAAGCAAAAGTTTTTGAGGCTTGTTGCAGCGCGCGGAAGAGGGCGCAGGATTGCTGTTTTTGCTCTGTTGTTAAATACTGATTTCGAGAACTCATTGCTAGTCCTGATTCTTCGCGGACGATCGGGCAAGCAACAATCTCTACAGGCAAGTTAAAATCCCAGGCCAGTTGGCGGATAATTGCTAGCTGCTGGGCGTCTTTCTGACCAAAATAAGCTTTTGTCGGCTGCACCAAACTCAAAAGTTTGGTAACAATTGTCGCGACGCCTTGAAAATGACCGGGCCGAGACTTGCCGCACAACACCGATGTCATCGCCGGTGGCGGCACTACTTGAGTTAAGGATGAAACTTGAATTTGTGTTTGGACGGTTTTGTCGGTTGCTGCGCGATCGCCCCCTGGATTCCCAAACATTTCTGTGGCTGGGGGAGCAAAAATGGCATCAACGCCAGCTTGTTCGCACAGCAGCCGGTCTCGATCCAAATTTCGGGGATAATCTTGAAAATCTTCTGTCGGGCCAAATTGCAGCGGGTTGACAAAAATGCTGACTAGGACGATCGCATTGTCTTGTCTTGCCCGCTGGATCAAGCTGAGATGTCCGGCGTGCAAAGCTCCCATCGTCGGCACCAAACCGACTGTCACGTGAGGTGCAGCAGACTTTTGTGAATTTAAGTAGCAGCGAAGTGCTGCAATGCTAGTAAACAGGCGCACCGGTAGACTCTCCTGAAGGCATTCGGCAGAATGCAGAATTTTGTTTGTCGGAATTTGTTCGATCGGACATCTTGCACGGATGTTAGCAACTTGCCTCGCCCGCATCGGGACTCGACGAGTCCAAGATGTCAGTTTTATTCTACTTTCTGCCTTCTACACTTCCGATAACTTATTTATTGTGCTGCCTTTTCAGAAAGAATTGGTTTAAAGCCTTCACCCTTATAGGGAGAAATTAAAACAAGACTATTCATTACTCCCATCGTCTTTATTCCCAGTAGAGGTGACTGTCAACTGTCAACTGTCAACTGTCAACTGTCAACTGTTGAACGTCCTACACTTGTTTACTGTTTGGATTCGATTACTTGGATTTCCACTCTCGCAACACCGCTGCTCATCATTCCGAGCACGTTGGCTGCGCCCGCCGACAAGTCAATCAGCCGATCGCCCACGTAGGGGCCGCGATCGTTAATCCGAACTACTACCGATCGGCCGTTGTCCAGATTTCGCACCATCACTAAAGTGCCGAAGGGCAAGTGGCGGTGTGCAGCAGTCAAGGCATTTTGGTTAAAACGCTCGCCGCTGGCGCTGAGGTTGCCATCAAATCCGGGGCCGTACCAGGAAGCCCAGCCGCTGAGCCGCACTTGAACTGGGCCCAAAGATAGCACGGGGGCTTCTGGTTCTGGTTCGGGTTGGCCTGCCACTGCTTCCAAGGGTGGGGCGTTGCCCAGGAGTCGGCGGAGGCGATTGGTTACTTGCAGCGCATCTCGGCTGAAGTTGCTCGTGGTGTCGGGGAGGATGTTTTGAGCGTTGATGCTTACCAAATCCTCGCCGTTTGCCTGGATTATGTAGCGATCGCCTTTTTCCCACTTAACGGTAATGCTGTTGGGATCGATGTTGTTGCGGTTTAGTTGGTTGAGTCTTGCTGCTAAGCTAGATGCCCGCCACATTGGATCTGGTTCTTGATTGGTGGAATTGCTGGCAGTGTTTCCGGCTTTGGGATTTTCTTTTGTGCCGGCTACTTTTGACTGACTGCTACCACTGGCTTTGCGATCGCCAGTTTCTCCAATTTTGGTGTTGGTTTCCTGGCTTGGGTTCAGAAAGGTGATGACTGGAATGTTTCGCACGTAGACTGTCACTGCTTGTCGCCCCTCCAAGTCGTGGGGCTGAATTTTGACGATCGAGTCTTGGTCAATGTCAGCTCTGGCTTGGTACTGATACTGTCCAACTTTTTGTGCTTCGACCCGAGTTGCGTTTAACTGCGGGGACGGTTGGGTGGCAATTACTTGCTGCTTGGAACCCTGAGAGTCTGGCTTCAGAGCGTCTGTCGCTTGTGCGTGACAAGAAGATGCCGTTCCTACCACAGGAACTAACAGGACAGCGAGTAAACCACCAACAAATTTTTCCTTCATACGTCCATTTTTGTGAAGAGCCATTGCCAACCGAGATTGGAGGATTGGCCATTTGGCGGCAGGCGTCAAGGATTTTTCTCGATCCCTTCGCCATTCCCCCGTGAGTCAAAGCAAAGTATCCGGGTGCATTTTTGCTGTAATGCTTCAGCCCCAAAAAAAATTGGCTGAAACTTCCCCGATCTTTGACAACTCATACTCGATCCGCAATTTGTGTTTTGGTAACGAACTGCAACAGACTACCACAAACTTTTGCGCTTGGGGATCGCTGTTTCGATACATTTGAGCAATATTGCTCAAATTTTCTCAGAACTCTGTCTGACAAAGTCCTTTAATTGCAGTGGTTACAGCCATTTTCAGGATTCCAGAAATTTTTACAAAAATTTACAAAAAATTCGCGTATTTTATGGTTGCCGAAGGATTAGCCTGAAAAAATCTGTTTGTCAAGTATTTAAGGTTGAGTTCGCAACCAAACGGATACTTGCTGTGAGCCCAAAATTTTAGACTCTATTCGAGATCCGAGATCCACGGTTCGTTCAACGTTGGCGCTTAGCTGGAAGTCTAAAATCCCCAATCCCCAATCCAAAATCTAAAATCCAAAATCCAAAATCCAAAATCGACTGACGGTTCCGAATAAACTAAAACGTACAAATCGATTTGGCAGACTTATGGATTATCGAGCAGCAGGTGTGGATGTTGAGGCGGGCAGAGCTTTTGTCGATCGCATCAAGAATACAGTCAAAAGTACCCACCGATCGGGAGTTTTGGGCGGATTCGGCGGATTTAGCGGATTTTTCAGCGTTCCGGAGGGTTTAAAAGAGCCGGTGATGGTTTCGGGCACTGACGGCGTGGGAACTAAGTTGAAATTGGCCCACGATCTCGATCGGCACGACACGGTAGGTATCGACTTGGTGGCGATGTGCGTCAACGACGTACTGACATCCGGCGCCGAGCCCCTCTTTTTTCTCGATTATTTAGCAACCGGAAAGTTAAATTCCGAACAATTAGCTGGGGTGGTGACAGGAATTGCTGAGGGTTGCAAGCAAGCGGGCTGTGCTTTACTCGGAGGGGAAACCGCAGAAATGCCCGGTTTTTACCAAGCAGGTGAGTACGATTTGGCTGGTTTTTGCGTGGGAATTGTCGAAAAGAGCAAATTGCTTGACGCTTCCCAGGTACGGGTGGGAGATGTGGCTGTGGGGCTGGCTAGTTCCGGTGTGCACAGCAACGGTTTTAGTTTGGTGAGAAAAATTGCGGGCGATCTAGGTTTTGATTGGAATTCCCAACCGGAAAAGTTGGGCGGCAAAACTTTAGGAGAAGTGCTGCTGACTCCGACTACAATTTATGTGAAACCAGTCCTCGAAGCAATTAAGAGCGGTTTAGAAATTCACGGTATGGCTCACATTACTGGTGGCGGTTTGCCGGAAAATTTGCCCCGCTGTTTGGGAGCCAATCAATCTGTGAAAATTGACACCAGTAGCTGGCCGAGTTTGCCAATTTTTGACTGGATTGCTGAAGCGGGTTCAGTTGCGACGGCCGATATGTTTAATACTTTTAATATGGGTATTGGCTTTGTGCTGTTGGTCGATCGCCGGGAAGTCGAGCAGGCTGTTAAGTGGTTTGAATCTCAGGGAATTGGTGCATTTGCGATCGGCGAAGTTATTGACGGTAGTGGAGAATTAGTAATGGGCGTCGATTAATTTTAGTTGCATGAATTAAAAAAAATCGCCCTTTTTTTAGGGTCAAACGCTTGACTTTGACGGTTCAAAAAAGTATTATTTAATAATGGGAGTGGTGACAATTTTAAAATGTAAGTCACCATTTCCATTATCTAAAATATACCACAAGAATTCTGCAAAAATCAATAGGTAAAATATCCTTCTTTCTGACAAATTTTTCAATAAGATTGGAAAAAAGCCGATTTATTAGACTCGAAGTGCATAAATTTTGAATGAGCGAGGAAAGTTGATATTTAGGTACGTAGTTGCGCTTGAGCGCTTTTTTCTTATATATGAAAGTACGTAGTTGCGTTTCAGCGCTCTTTTCATAATATATATAAGAGAGCGCTGAAGCGCAACAACATACCTTAGAGTAATGTACAAATTTAAATCAAAGTAAAATTTGCTGCATTAATACTGGGAGGCATAACTCCATTTAAAACAGCTATAATTTCCCCAGTCGGTACAAACTGGATAGACGTTTTACCGCTGAGTTGAGTAACATTTAATTGCTCGAAAGTCAAGCCATTACCTAGAATCAGCAAATCTTTTCCATTCTCAAAATCGGCAATAATATCGCTCCCGGAATTGGTAGAGAGTAAAAAGCGATCGCTGCCAGCACATCCAATCAGACAGTCATCCCCCAAACCGCCAATCAAAGTATCATTTCCCTCGCACCCGTCTAGCAAATCATTGCCAGCACCCCCACTCAGGCAATCATTGCCAACGCCTCCGCAGAGGGTATCATCACCATAATTGCCGTAGAGAGAATCCTCGCCTCCGCTGCCGAAGATAATATCATTTCCCTTGCCTCCAAAGGCGCGATCGTTCCCCCTGCCTCCGTCGATAAAATCATCACCTGCACCGCCAACAATTAAGTCGGTGTTTTCTTGACCGTGTATCGAATCATTGCCGCTATTTCCGAAAATGATATCTTCGCCTTTACCGCCAACAATAATATCATTACCCTTGCCGCCAAACAGGATATCGTCGCCCTGATTGCCCTCAATAAAATCGTTGCCTTGGCTGCCGTAAATGATATCATTTGCTTCGCCCCCGTAGATGTTATCATCGCCTAAACCCGCAACGAAAATATTCGGATTTGGGCTGCCATAACAAGCATTATTTTCCGGCGTGCCAAACTGAATTTCACCGCTACCGTTGATGTTAATAATGTTATCAATTCGGTTGGGCTGGTTGAGATTTGGATAGTCAATAGCATCGCAAATGCACTCTGGCGCAGCAGGAGAAGGAATTACACCGGGCGTCGGCGTGGGAGTTGGAATTTCCGCAGGCGTTGGAGTTGGCGCAGGCGTTGGTGTTGGTGTGGGAGTTTCCGTAGGCGTTGGAGTTGGCGCAAGTGTTGGCGTTGGCGTCGGAGTTTGTAATGGCGTCGGAGTTGGCGCAGCCACAGGAGTTGGCGTCGGAGTTGGCGCAGGCGTCGGAGTTGGTGTCGGAGTGTCCAATGGCGTTGGAGTCGGCGTTGGTGTCGGAGTTGGCGTTGGTGTCGGAGTTGGCGTTGGTGTCGGAGTTGGCGTTGGTGTCGGAGTTGGTGTTGGAGTTGGTGTCGGCGTTGGTGTCGGAGTCGGCGTCGGAGTTGGCGTCGGGGTTGGGGTTGGAGTTGGGGTTGGAGTTGGTGTGGGAGTCGGCGTCGGAGTCGGAGTTGGTGTCGGAGTCGGAGTCGGGGTTGGAGTTGGGGTTGGAGTTGGTGTCGGAGTCGGCGTCGGAGTCGGAGTTGGAGTTGGAGTTGGAGTCGGAGTCGGAGTCGGAGTTGGTGTCGGAGTCGGAGTCGGAGTTGGTGTCGGTGTTGGCGGATTGACGGTAATATTTACAAAATCGACATCCGTTTGAGCACCGCCTAATTCCGGGGCACCATTATCCTTTGTCGTCACAGTCAGCGTATCCGTACCAACAAAATTCGGATTCGGCGTATAAGTTAAACCATCTAAAGCAGCATTAATATCAGCCTGTTTTCCCGTATAAATCAGGATGTTGCTACCATTACCAGATCCGGTAATTCCCGTCAGCGACTTGAGTGTCAGATTGCCGCTGGTGACGCTGAGATTAACTTCCACCAACTCGCTATCTGAGTCAAATACAGAGATACTATTGCTGTTGCTAGCAGAGAAGATGCGAGGAGTATTTTGAGTTGTGGTTGCTGTGCCGGTATCGGTAGTAATGTCCAGACTCCAACTGGCAATATTTCCAGGAATAGTAGCACCGGATGCCACACCATTCTCTTGGTTGGCATCAACTGCATACAACTTCCAGGCACCATTCGGGTTGGTTTTATTAAAAACAGAAAGAGTCGAACCGTAAGGCCCTTCTGGTGCTCCTGTCGGCGTACCAGGTGGTATAACCAAGGAATAAATATCGCGAAAACCGTTTGGCGAATAGTTCGTTGGTTTGTAAGTTCCTGAAGCAATATTTGGTAGCGACGTTGGAAATGTAGAACCAAGAAAAGAGGCAGCATTATCATCCAACTTCAGTGTGATGTTGTTAAGCGGTGCAGATCCTACCTGAGACATTAACACTACATTTTGTCCCTGTGGGCCAACTAGCAACAGGTTAATTACCTGTGATGCTGAATAAACCCCATCCGAAGTTTTGACATTGTTGATAGTGGTCGTAATACTGTCTACATTTCCCGTCACGCCTGAAACGTCAATAGCAGACGGATACGGTGTCGCTAAAACGTTATAATTAGGTATTCCTCCGCTGTTTATCGTAATGTTGTTTGGGTTAGTTGTGGTAGTAGTTGTTCTTCCCGGTATTGAATTAATCGGAGATTGATTGCGACGGGAAAATTCCGATGTATCACCTGTAGTTTTGTTAGTAGCAGTAGCTGCGAGAACCGGTTTGCCTGCTACTGGAGTGTAGGGAAAGTTGATATTAGCATTGCCAGCACTATCTGTCGTCACATCTTGGAAACCTAGAAAAGTTTCACCTTGACCTGCACCTGCGGAGTCATAACTTTTATTAGCAAAGAATTCGACGCGGAAGTTATTGTTAGGAGTGCTGTTGAGAATGCCTTTGACTGTGTTGCCGCTAACTGAGGTCAAAACCGGAAAATTTTGCAGGTTGTTGCTGCCTTTATCTGCATCGCCCACATCGTTGGGAGTCACGCCAGTAGTACCGATCAAGTCAATGCCCAATCGTTTGTTATTAAAAATGCTATTGCCTTGAATCGTTTGGTTGCTGATATTTCCATTAACCTCAATACCGCTGCCCTTGTTGTTCGCAATAATATTCGCGGTTCCGGGTGCGGCTCCACCAATGATATTATTATTAGGATTGGAACTTCGATCGAGGATCATAATGCCATCACCCTCGTTGCCTAAATCTCTTGTACCCGTGGTATCAGTCCCGATATAATTGCCCGTAATTGTGGTATTTGTTGCTGATATTTTCGCAAGAAATATGCCTCCTAAAGCACCATTGCCAGAAATGACGTTGCGCGAGATAATAGTGCCTGTGATGGGGTTAGGTGTGGGATTAGGCACTAAAGGATTGCTGCCACTGTTGATTCTAATGCCGCCCATAGTATTACCTACAGCAGCAGTACCGCTAATATCAGTGCCGATGTAGTTATCTTGAATAGTATTGTTATTAGTATATACCCAAATGCCGAAGCCCCCAAAAATGTTTGCTGCTTTTCCAAATCCATTAATAACTAATCCCTGAATTGTGCTGCCACTGGAATCTTCCTGACCCCCAAAAGGACTTCTGCTCAATTCTATACCGTTAGTACCAATCAAGCTACCAGAACCACCAACTTGTACCAAACTGCCATTGAGTTCGATAATTGGTTTCCCAGCATATCCGGGTTGAGATTTGCCATCGATAATTACTGGGCTGGTGATGACAGGTAACGCTTGATTTAAAAGGGTAATGGTATGAGGGCCCGTGCCGGGAATGTTAAAGTTAATTGTGTCTAATCCGGGATTGAAATTGGCTTGTTGAATCGCATTTCGCAGAGATCCCGTACCGCTATCGGAAGTATTGGTAACGCTATAGGTAGCCAAAACAGACGCATAATTTTCCATTGCGTCTGACTCGAATGCTAGGGGAGATTTAATGTTACCAATTTTTGTTTCGAGTTCCCAATTGCCTCCTAATTTTGCACTCCCCGTGAGATGTTTGGAGGCGGCGATATTTGCACCAGTGAGAGTGGCAATGCGGTGGAGGAAGTTGGTACTATTTACAACTTGTTCATCGAGTCCGCCGTTCGTTTCAACCCCCGTCTCATAGCAAAAGTCCTCGATCGGGGACTGTTTAATGAAATTGTTTTCAGTCGGTTTCAACCGACTTTCGCGCTCGAACAGGGAATAAATTCCCTGGCGGACTTTCGGGCAATCACGAGATTCTGCTGCGACATTACAAGCATAAATCAAGATATCTGCATCAACTGTTAAGGCGCGCCGCCATTGCTGTAATTGCTGGCTATAAGCTTCGAGGTTATCAATAGATAGTCTGGTTTTACCGAGTTGCAAGCTTCCCGGTTCGCCGTGGGAAACTAGATGAATGCTGTCAATATTAGTGCGATTCGCTAAGACTTCGCTAATTTGTTCGATTCCATCTCTGTGGGAGTCGATAATTATTGCTTCTACTCCCAATTTCACTCCATCGAGGAGAGTTTGATAGTCTGTTACTGCTGCATCGATAAATACTGCTGATAAAACTGGTATCATGGCTGTGTACCCCAGATCCTAAAGTAAATAATTTTTCATAAATCCAGGACTAGCACACCCGAACTCAAAAAAACCGTTTCTTTGACGGTACAAATACCTAAAATTGTGATTTTCCTGAGAACAACTCGGTTTGTTTGCAAGTCTTAAATTTATTGATTCAGACTATATTGTTTGTGGCTTTGTTTCTTAACTAGCCAAACAGATTATTTGACAAAATTTTGTCTAAATTCAACTATAGCCAGCATACTTACGTAAGCCCAAAGTCTTAATAAAAATACATATTTTCGACTCCAGCTAATCGGGGTAAATCCGCTAGCCCGATCTATTATTTTCCGCTCATTTACTGTGTCCGCGCTTCCTGTCAATTTTCGCCAACACAGCACCGGAAACATCCGCCAGAATGCTGATAATCCGATACAAAGCGACGGTGCTCAAAATTATACCCACAGAAAAGCGATCGTCCAAAAGGGCGATCGCCGTTGCTTCAAATACTCCCATCCCCCCGGGCGCACCCGGTACAACCAAACCCACAACAAACGCAAAACCAAAAGCACCGAACAAGTTGGGAATATCGATAAAATTCACCGGATTTAAAGCCATCACCGTTAGCAAAAAACCGCTGCCCCGCAATCCGATAAAACAGATTTGTCCGATTAACGGCACTAAAGGATAGCGTTTAATTGGCAAATTATTTTTGCGCTGAGACTTGACATTAGATATTTTTTTAGTTAGATTGGAGCTAGACTCTAAAGGCGAAATTAGTCGATCGCCCGCAGCATCTCCAACCTCGGAATTTTCGCCCTTGTTCTTGGATAACTTCAGGCGCTCTACAAATAGGACGATCGGATTTAAAATTCGGGGATGAATGGCTATTAAAATAGCAGCACAGCCGACAATTCGCAAAAAGCCATCGATCCGCTCAAAACAAATCAACCCAATCAGCACGCCCGCAGAAGCCATCAGCAACGGTTCCAACAAGACGCTGAGAGTAGCAGCTTTGGGCGCAATTCCTGCCTTTTTTGCCTCCAAGATGCGACCCCAAAAATGCCAAATATTCCCCGGTAAATACTTGGCAATATTAGTTTTGAGAAAAACTTGAATCGCCCAGGCGGCATTGACAGGTTGGCGGAATTCGCGCAAAATCAACATCCACACCCAGCCGACAAAAATTAGAGACAGTAACGTGACACCAACCGCAATAGCCAATAACGGAAAACTTTCGGCTCGAATTCGGATATTAGCGACTTCTCGCCAGTGAGTTACAAAAGCTTGGGCAATAAATAAAAACGTGCCGCCCAAAATCACATAGCGCAAATAAGGCTTTAAACGTGATTTGGCGAGGTTGAAAAAATTCTGAATTCGATGCAAGTGTTGTTTTCCCATTTTCCGATCCTGATTAATGAATTTGGGATTGTAGATTTTTTAAGGACAATTTCATGTTTTGAATCTAAAATTTAGATTGATTTTATCTAAGGAGTAAATTTCTATGCCCGGCCCGAGCCCTGACGGATTTTCCTATCTTTTAGATGATAGCCCCAATAGTTTCGCATTAACTCCAGGCTTTTTGACTCCTTATCCTAACGGACTTTTTGCCCTCGGAGGTAATGATTTTATTGTCGGTGCCTCGGATGCCGATCGCCTCAGCGGTGATAATGGTAACGACAGACTCCTCGGCGGTGCCAATTCCGATACTCTCTTCGGTGGTGTCGGGAATGACTTGCTTAACGGCGGTGCCGGCAATGACTTCCTGTTTGGCGGAAAGGGCAGCGATACCTTGCAAGGAGGTAGGGGAGATGATAGCCTCAACGGCGGCAACGGTAGCGACGTTTTAACAGGCGATGGAGGCAAAGATACGCTGACAGGGGGTTTGGGCTCAGATACCTTTGTGCTTCGCAGCAATTCCCCAGTCTCAGATCCGGCTGTTGCAGACACGATCGCTG
Organism: Microcoleus sp. CAWBG27; assembly: GCF_020883145.1. NCBI lineage: Bacteria > Bacillati > Cyanobacteriota > Cyanophyceae > Oscillatoriales > Microcoleaceae > Microcoleus > Microcoleus sp. CAWBG27. The sequence goes on along the minus strand of NZ_JAHREU010000099.1, from coordinate 4,391 downwards.
ACTTTAACAGTGTTGAGGATGCGATCGGACTAACTGACAATCTTACCGAAGCAGACCTCACTTTAGAAACAGTTTCCGGCACTCCCAATACAGTAATTAAAATTCGCCAATCCGGTGCTATTTTAGGCTTAGTCGCCAACACATCACCACAAAACCTCAGCGGTAAGTTCATCTCTGCAAATCCCGTATTGGGCAACCAACTCAGCCAAGCCCGAGATTTAGGCGTTTTGAGCAGCAATCAAACCATCGCCGACTCGGTTAGCAACGCCCGCCCAGACAACCTTTACCGCTTTACTTTGCCTGCAACTAACGACTTTAAATTAACTGTCAGCGGTTTTAGTGCCGATGTTGACGTGGCTGTGATTAAAGATATTAACGGCGACAATTCTATTGACTTTACCGATATTATTGCTTCTGCTAAAGAATCCGGTTTATCGCCAGAGTCGATCGATCTCAAAAATTTGGCAGCCGGAACATACTTTGTCCGAGTTTATCAAAATCAAGGTAATACAAATTTTACCCTAAATTTATCTGCAACTCCTGCAACTATTGTTCCTGACAATCCCAGCAACTCACCTGGTTTTGACTCTCGTTTTGGGTTTGGTTTAGTTAATGCGGCGGCGGCAGTTGCTAAAGCTCAAGGTGTGCCCACTTTTCCTGATGTTCCAGACTTGGGCGGTGACGAGTGGGGCAGAGACTTAATTAAAGCTCCAGAAGTTTGGACGAAGGGTTTGACTGGAGATGGCATTGTCGTAGCAGTTATCGACAGCGGCATTGACTACAATCACCCGGATTTAATCGGGAATGTTTGGAGCAATGGAGGAGAAAATGGCGTTGATGCCGCAGGTAGAAATAAAGCTAGCAACGGCGTAGATGATGATGGCAATGGCTTTGTAGATGATGTGCGGGGATGGGATTTTGCCAACAACGATAACGATCCGATGGATGATAACGGCCACGGCACTCATATCTCGGGTTTAGTTGCTGCCAAAAAGGATGGAGTGGGAATAACTGGAACTGCTCCGACTGCCAAAGTTATGCCTTTGAAAATACTCAATAGCACAGGAGTAGGCAGAATCTCAGATGAAATTAACGCAATTAATTACGCGGTGGCAAATGGTGCGAAAATAATTAATGTGAGTTTTGGCGGTCAACAGTTCAACGATCGCGAATTGAGCGCGATTCGAGCGGCGGAAGCTAAGGGCGTGGTGGTGATTTCGGCGGCAGGAAATGAAGCTCGCCCGGATGTAGATTATCCGGCTAAGTTTGCGAATGAGGTAGGAATTGCTGTCGGTGGTGTTACCCGCAACGGCTTGTTTGGTGATTATTCTAACCGGGCGGGATCTAACACAATTAGTTATTTTGTCGCTCCGGGCGGCGACGGCGGTAGGGCCGATGCTGGGGACGTTTATTCAACTGTGCCGCTGTCTCAACCGGGGATTCCCTATCGATATTTTGCGGGTACTTCCATGGGAGTGCCGCACGTATCCGGGGTGATAGCTTTGATGTTGCAAGCCAATCCCAGTCTGACTCCTGCTCAAATTAAGCAGATTCTGGCGGAAACGGCGAGTCGATCTGTTTAAAAAGGCACGTTGTTGCGCTTAAGCGCTCTTTCAAAGGCACGTTGTTGCGCTTCAGCGCTCTTACATATATATGAGAAAGAGCGCTGAAGCGCAACAACGTACCTAAAACCTTAATAATTGGCGGCGTAAGTCAAGTCAAATTGACGGCACAGAGTGATGCAGCAGTAGCCTGGTCGATCGAATATTAACTCGTAATTCATCTCGCCATCTATTTTGGTAATCGGCTGCTTTAAGGGGATGCCGTGAATGTCGTATTGGCGGCGTTCCAAGGCACTCCAGTCGATAATTTTGATATCGATTTGGTTCTGCAACTCACTAGCGATCAGATATAAGTGCATCTTGTCTTGAACTTTCCCAGTCAGGGGAATTTTCATTAACACTGACTGAGTGACAAGGGGTTTTTGGTCGTTGGGATGCTTTTGAGTGTGGCAGTTGTTGAGTTCGATATCGTAAGGTTCTACCTTAAATTTCTCTCCGTTGGCGATCGCAGACGAGTGTAAGTCTTTCAGCGATTTTTCTAGATGAGGAATCAGACCTAAGTCAGGATCGCACAGCAGTTTGCGAATGTTAGAGGTTTCAGTTACTGTCATTTTAGATTTTTGATGTTATGTTTGTGATCCTTAAATTATAGCTTACCGCGAAAAGTAATTCTGTTCTACTATACTTGCGACATACTTCCAAAGACCAGGTTTCTGGGCAGTATTTGCCGGGAAACTAGATTTTGATTCGTTAATGTTTTTATAGCCTTTATCAGAAAGATGAGGTATGACTATAAATGGAGTTTTTTATGCGACCTCGCTTACTATATAATAAATATAAGAGGGCTAAAGCCCAACAACGTACCTCACTTTTTTGAGAACCGCTATAAATTATTTTTTGGTAATTTTCCACAGATTGAGTTCGCCATTACCGCCCACCGGATCTATTTGATAGTTTTGTTGCCCAATTGCCGATCGCAAATTTGAGGAAGGCCTGTATAAAAACAACTCGCCCAAACCGCTGGGAATTTTCGGAGGTTCTGGTTTTTTCCTTGCCAACTCTCGATTTGCGTAGCAAGAAGTGTAACAGCGCGGTTCGATTAGCAGTTTGACTTTTGGTTGCAGGCGATAACTTAAAGGCATGATGTATGCTATGTTCGCATCGCTGATGATGAGGGGATTGCTGGCTTGATTGACAGTCGCTGCGACTTCTATTTCGGCACGCAGCCAGCCGCTGCCTTTATTCCACCAACTATCAGCTTGAGAACTAACTCCACCGGAGATGATGCCAGCACAAAACAGTGCAACTATAACTATTTTCCACAGTCTTTGCGGTTTTAAGTTATCAAAATTGTTGCTAATTTTCGCAGACAGCAGGTAAGCAACGGCTAGCTGAATTCCCACATAACAAGGAACTAAATATCGCGGATTTGCCGATCGCCTCCCGCCTTTAAGTATATCCGGCACTGCCAAAAATAAGGCAGTTGTGGCAATTAACAATAATATCAACAACCAAACCCGTTTTGGTGTTTGCCGGCATAGAAAATAAAGGGAATAGCCGACTAAAGCTAGAATCATGATGCCAACGGGAATTACCAAGGCTAGTTGTGTGGCGTTGGCAGTCCCATCAGTGCCAATATCAAAAAATCCTATGCAGACGGCGCCCACCCACCTGCTGACTAATCTGAAGAGATTTGTCTGTTCTGCCCATACTGTGGTACTTCTAACTTGATTGAACTTTTCGACAGTATTTACGAGGGAAGGCATGAAGCCAATTAAGGCGACCATTGCGGCTGCATAATAGGCAATAAATGTTTTAACATCGCGCCAGTTGGCAATAACTGCGACGTAGATTGTGTGGGCTGCGGCTACCCAGATAAATAACAAGTGGGTGTACAATCCCATTGCTGCTGTGACTGCGTATAGTGTCCAGTGAGAAATCAGCAACATTGGATTTTGATTGACATCCGGGCGCATTGCTCGCAATAAGGCTGCACTGGATAAAATAGTAGTTAATGCCCACAAACTGTACTGTCTGGCTTCTTGGGCAAACAGGATGTGGTAGGGAGAAATGGCGAAAATTGCGATCGCCATCCAAGCCACAGCAGAGGATTCAAATAACTCCCAAGCCAGCCAATAAATGGCGGGAAATACTAGCAAGCTAATGACGGCGGGCAAACTTCTCATTGCTGTCACAGAACTGCCGAACCATTGCGCCCAAAATCGCGCTAGTATGTAATAGAGTGGCGGGTGTTGGGGGTCTTCGGTTGCTAAGGAATTTAGGGTATTGCTTAAAGTTTTTTGGGAATTTATCTGCTGGTATTTTTGTAAATCTGAGGGCGAAGTTATTTTCTGGTATGAAATTTGTTTGATAATTTCCGCTTCGGTGTAGCCGGAAACTCTTAAGGAAGTATAGTTTTCGTCGATCCAGTAGAATTTGCGATCGAGATTTGCGAACCGAAATAAAATGCCGATCGCTAATACGGCTATAATTAAAAATCGCAACCACTTCTCAAGTGGAGGGTTGTGAGAATTTAGTCGATCGCGATTTTTAGTAGATTCCATTTTTTTACTAGCTAATCTCGCAGAAGTTTTGTGATGTCACGCTACAGACAACACGGTTTGTAGTGAGGACTTTAGTCCTTCTTTCCTTCTTAATAGTCAGAGAGAGGACTGAAGTCCTTACTACGAACCTGATTGAAAGGACAACACGGTTTGTAGTGAGGACTTTAGTCCTTCTTTCCTTCTTAATAGTCAGAGAGAGGACTGAAGTCCTTACTACGAACCTGATTGAAAGGACAACACGGTTTGTAGTGAGGACTTTAGTCCT
>NZ_JAHREU010000098.1:0-17538 GCF_020883145.1 Microcoleus sp. CAWBG27 | reverse complement strand
TCGTAAAGTAGCAACAATGCTTGGATTGGATCTAAGTGGAGTTGGTAGAGGTGATTTGTCAGCACCTATAAGACTTAAATTGTGGTCTTGTGAATCCCCTCGCCTTTAGGCATGGGGAGATGTCAACGCGATGAATTAGATTTGCGATCGAATACCGAGGGCGTGTTTAGCCGTTTGAATCAAATTCTCGAAAAAAGGTAGAGATACATCAACTTCTCTAGCATCCTGGCGGGATTTACCCAACAAACCGACGCTTTGTCCCGGTTCAACAACCAAAACTTGCCCTTGAGAATTGCGAATTCTCAACTCCTCTTGAGAACCGGCGGGAGACAGACTGCAAGAATAAGTGCGATCGCAATAATCAAACTCAACTTTTCCGAACACCGACGGCCTCGAACTAGCAGCACTTGCCACTAAGCGGACACCCAACAATTCCAACTCAACCGAAGTCTTGCCATTAAAACTATTTTCCCGCAAGCGGTAAGCAATATCAACCCGCCGAGGCAACGGAAAATATTCGCCCCAACGCCACGCAATCCCCTTCAAACTAGCCGAACCTTTTTCATCTTGAGTTGCAGTTAGTTTAACATGACCTCCCTTACCAACAATTTTTTGTTCAGTAATACAAACATTAGGCGTCCAAAATACAGGAGCCTTATTTTCAATCCCGCAAGGTTCTAGAGCATCAATTTGTCGGTAAAGGTCAAGATTAATTTCAGCCAAATCCGCTCGCACATCTACTGAAACCAAGGGTTTGAGGTGTTCCGGCTGCAAACATTGATTCGCAAAAATTGACAGTTGCTTGCGGAATTGTTGAAGATTCTTGGCAGGCATAGAAAAACCGCCAGCCGCCTTATGTCCGCCAAATTTAGTTAATAAATCCGCACAAAAATTCAGCCCGTCAAATACATTAAATTCAGGAATTCCCCTCGCCGAACCCCGGATGATATTACCCGTTTCACCACCCTCATCCTCAAAAGTACCGATAAAAACGGGCACGCCGTAACGTTCGAGCAACCGAGAAGCTACAATCCCAATCACCCCGTGGTGCCAACCGGGCTGCACGACTACTAAAACTCGTTCCTGCTGTAAATTAAGAGCACTTTGCTCGCACCAAGCAATTGCTTCCTGCTCAATTTCCTGGCACAACTCCTGTCGGCGCTGATTGATTTGTTCGCACTGCATCGCATTTTTGAGTGCCAATTCGCGATCGTCCGTTGTCAGCAACTCTATCACAATTTGAGGGTCAGCCAGCCGCCCTACAGCATTAATCCGCGGCCCCAGCCGAAAACCAATATCTTCAGGCTTTAAGGTATTGTTAGCTTGACTTTTTGAATTAAAAAGAGGTAAATTTTCCGCACTTGCCGGCTGCACTCCCGCCACCTGAATCAAAGCTTGAACTCCGGCTAATTGCGAGTGAGGCAAAAGTCGCAAACCCCGCTTTACCCAGCGGCGGTTAACTCCTGTCAGAGGCGCCAAATCCGCAATAGTTCCCAACGTAAATAATTCCAGCAGCGGATTCACCAACCCGCCAACTTTCTTCAAATCTTGAGCCAAAGTAATCGCCAAAACATAGGCAACACCTACCCCAGCCAAACCGCGATAGGGCGAAGATTCTGCAATTAATTTTGGGTTGAGAATAGCATCAGCCGGGGGCAGTTTTGGCGGCAAATCGTGGTGGTCTGTAATAATAACTTTTACACCGAGTTCTCGCGCTCTGGCAACTGGGCCATAAGCTGCAATCCCGTTGTCTACCGTCAGAATCAGAGCCACACCTTCGGCATGAAATTCTTCTACAATGCGATCGTTAATCCCGTAACCTTCGTGCATCCGACTGGGAATAGCATAATCAACATTCGCGCCCAAAGCCCTGAGAGCTCGCAGCAACAAAGCCGTGCTCGTCATTCCATCAGCATCGTAGTCGCCGCAAATCGCAATTTTCTGGCCTGTTGAAATCGCTTCCCGCAACAATTTGACACTCGCAGCCAAATCGGGAAATTCATCCAGTGGCGCAGGCAAAACCAGAGATTCCGGTTCGATAAACCCTTGCACTTCTTCGAGAGAATCGATACCGCGATTGATTAGTACCTGTGCTAGCAAGCATGACAAACCGATTTCATTGGCAAACTGTTCGGCTTGCTGTGGTTGAGGCGAATAAATTTGCCACCGTTGGTTCGGCAATCGGGGAGAATGCGGGGGTACAGATGTCGGTAGCTCTGGCACGGAAGCTGAGGTCTAAAGATACATAACCAATCTTACCCAATTAAGTGTCTCATGAACTCAATATTAGATTGGCGATCGATCGCAAAGATGAGTTTTTTGGGTAAAATCCGAAGGTTGTGCGGATAAAAGCAGTGTGGTGAACAGTTGACTGTTGACAGTTGACTGTTGACAGCGAAGTGATAATAACGGAGATTTAAACTCGGTTCTTATCACAATCTGCCTTCATGCTGGGGCTTCAAACCCTTGCTATTCGGTGAAAGTGCGATCGCATCTGAAAACAATGTCTGGCAAACACTTGTCAAGTCCGTACAGTGCTGCATTGCTGGATTTTATTTTAACAGGAGATTGTGATGATTTCAGAAAAGCGGCCCTGGTTTAAAGTTGCCTTCCAGTTTCAAGGGTCGATCATTTTTTTCATCTGGCGCCGCGTCATGCTGTGCGCTGGTTTTGGGTTGTTGATTTCGGTACTGTACTTTTTTAAACTCCCAGTATCCTTGCCCATCTTATCAAGCATTGTTCCCAGTATAGTCCTCGGCTTATTGTTAGTGTTTCGGACAAATACGGCTTACGATCGATTTTGGGAAGGCAGGAGGTGCTGGGGAACCTTAATTATTGCAGTCAGAAATTTGGCACGTCAAATCTGGGTATCTATTAGCGATCGAGAACCGGATGATTTAGCGAAAAAAAAGTCTACTTTGCGATTATTAGTAGCTTTTGCCATAGCGATGAAATTGCACTTGCGCCAAGAACCCATTAGCTCAGAAATAGAGCCTTACGTACTACCCCAACAGTATGAAAACCTAAAAAAAATGAACAATCCTCCCCTTGAGATTGCTTTTTGGATTGGGGATTATTTGACGATACAGTACGAGGCAAATAACCTCGATGTCTATCGGCTAACAGCGATGAATCAGTTAGTAAATAGCATGATTGAGGCTTTGAGCGGTTGCGAGCGAATTTTGAGAACTCCTATACCTCTGGCCTACGCGATTCATCTCAAACAGCTACTCTTGCTTTACTGCTTGGCACTGCCTTTTCAAATGGTGAAGGAGTTAACTTGGGGGACAGGCCCTGTGGTAGCTTTAATTAGTTTTGCTTTGTTTGGTATCGAAGAAATCGGCATTGAAATCGAAAATCCTTTCGGACACGATGCCAATGATTTACCTTTGGATAATATTTGTGCTACAATGCAGCGCAATATCAACGATTTAATTACTTTATCTCCTAGCGTTCATGCTAGGCCAAAAGAGCATTAGAGTCATTGGTCATTAGTCATTAGTCATTAGTTATTAGTTAACTGTAGCAGCGCGTTCACTAATAAATCTGACTCGTGCCAACAGATTTAACTAACTATAGCGGTTCTCAAGCGTGGTGAGGTATGCCCTATGCCCTATGCCCGGTTTGGCCTATGCCCGGTTTGGCCTATGCCCTATGCCCATGAGTACCTCACATGGGAGATCGAAATGCTATAGCTTCCGCCTAACGTTAATTTCTAGCAATCAACCACATTAACCCAGCTAAAACCAACAATAAAGGCGTCAGCCGATCGCCCCACCGCACGTACAAAGTCCGAGTTTGCCGCCGATAAATAGTAGCATCTCGGACTTCATAGGTATTAATTCCAGACTTCCAAATCGTCTCGCCGTGAGGATTTACAAAAGCAGAATAACCTGTATTAGTTGCGATCGCAGCCCATCTATCTGTCTCAATGGCTCGCATCACATCGAGAGCGTGATGTTGAGCCAGCATCGGCGTTTTGAAATGGGCATTGTTGGAAGCTGTGAGCATAAATTCACCTCCATTTGCCGCCTGATATCGGAAAATTTCCGCAAACGCCGAATCGTAACAAATCCCCACAATGGCGCGACCAAAGGGCGTATCGAACAATTGTTTAGAATTGCCTGGTACTAAATGAGCATCTAAGGGAGAAAGCCGATCGATAATCCCGCCTAAGATTTCAGAAAAAGGGATATATTCGGCTAAAGCCACTAGCTTTAGTTTATCGTAGCGATCGACAATTTCTCCTGTTTTGTCGATCGCCAATAAGCTATTAGTCGTGCTATCCCCTTCCTGTCCAAATCCTCCAACCCAAGCCAGAACACCGCGTTCCAGAATCGCTTGGTAAAAGGAAAGAGTAGAACGCTGATACTCATTTGTCCAGATAAAAGGCAAAGCCGTCTCTGGCAGTAACACAGCATCGACTTTCCTGTCTGCTAATTGTTGGTATCCAGCCGTGTAACCTTCCAAAGCGCGCCGCCAACCCCCTGAGTCAAACTTGATCTTATTCGGAATATTGCCTTGAATAATCCCAATTTTTAATTCTGTTCCCGCCTCTTGAATTAACGGGCGATTGTACAAACTCCAGCCGAGAATATGCAAAACTAAAAACAAACCCGCCGGCAAAATATAAGCAACCCACTTCTTCCATCTTCCTTCTCCCTTCTTCTTTCTTTTTACCTTGAGCGAAGCCGAAAAGCCCTCCTCCTTTTTCATCCCATCCGTTACATCCGTTACATCCGCTATACAATCCGTTGCCGAACTTCCCTCTTCCTTCTTCTCTCTTCCTTCGATCCAAGCTTCGGCAATTAAGCCATTAACTGCTACAATAGCGGCTGTGACTGCGCTGGGCCCGGAGAGTTGTCCGAGGTGCAAAATTGCTAAGTTGTGCGGGCTTTGTGTATAAGATAGAGATGTCCACCACAGCGAGCCTGTACTCCAAATACTTTCTAAGGCGCACCACAAAGCTGTGCCAATTAACACGCGAGTTAACCCTGAGAATTTAGAGCTACCCCCCCCAGCCCCCCCTTGTAAAGGGGGGGAGTTAAGAGTACCAGTCCCTCCTTGTAAAGGGGGGGAGTTAAGAAGAATAAGAAGAGGATTTTTGCGTGGTAAAGTTAGGGAGTTGAGAATTATAAATAGCCACGCCCAAACAGTGACTAATCCGGATCCCCATAGGGTGATGAATATCCAGCAAAAAAGTGCGATCGCCAAACTGGGCCACCAAGGAACTCCCAACCAAGTCATTGGGTGTATTCCCATAATCCAATATATAGCTAATCCGTGATAACCTATTCCCCAAAGTACAGGAAGAAGGAAGAAGGAAGAAGGAAGAAATTTTTGTTTTTTTTCGGTGATTATTGGTCGTTGATAACTGACAACCAAAACCCATAGGGGAACTAATGTCACCCATGCCAACAGCCAAGCATTGAATGGTGCTGTTGTCAATGCCATCAAAATGCCGCTGAAAAGTGCGATCGCCCCGCCTAATATTTGAGTTTTCTCAACCGCGAGTTTTTCCAATTTAAGTCTGTTAAATATCGCCACTTTGATAATTCCTAATTAATAAATATAATAATTCTTAATCAATATATCATATCATAATAGTTTGTAGTAAGGACTTTAGTCCTTTCTTGGATGCGGACTAAAGTCCTCACTACAAACCTGTTCGTAGTAAGGACTTTAGTCCTTTCTTGGATGCGGACTAAAGTCCGCACTACAAACCTGTTCGTAGTAAGGACTTTAGTCCTTTCTTGGATGCGGACTAAAGTCCTCACTACAAACCTATTTGATTGGCATCTTTACAGCCGAAATAAGATCGGAAATAAATCTCTTAATTTATACTTGCCAAAACAAAAAGCGCCCTCCTTTGGAGAGAGCGCTTTTTGTCAATCAAAAGCTAAATTTAGCCGTTGATGGAAGGAGCAACCATTGCTACTGGGGTGACTTCACCGGCGGCCAAGTCGAGGGGGAAGTTGTGAGCGTTGCGCTCGTGCATTACTTCCATACCCAAGTTGGCGCGGTTGATGACATCCGCCCAAGTGTTGATGACGCGCCCTTGCGAGTCGATAATCGATTGGTTGAAGTTGAAACCGTTCAAGTTGAAAGCCATTGTGGAGATACCTAAAGCGGTAAACCAGATGCCGACAACTGGCCACGCACCTAACAAGAAGTGCAAGGAACGGCTGTTGTTAAAGCTGGCATATTGGAAGATCAAACGACCGAAGTAGCCGTGGGCTGCAACGATGTTGTAGGTTTCTTCTTCTTGACCGAATTTGTAACCGTAGTTTTGTGATTCACTTTCGCTTGTTTCACGAACCAAGGAAGATGTTACCAAGGAACCGTGCATGGCGGAGAACAAGCTACCACCGAATACACCAGCAACTCCCAACATATGGAAGGGGTGCATTAGGATGTTGTGCTCTGCTTGGAACACGATCATGAAGTTGAATGTGCCGCTGATACCCAGGGGCATACCGTCAGAAAAGCTGCCTTGTCCGATCGGGTAAATCAAGAATACTGCGGTAGCAGATGCCACAGGTGCAGAGTAAGCTACGCAGATCCAAGGACGCATTCCTAAGCGGTAGCTCAGTTCCCACTGACGACCCATGTAGCAAAAAATGCCGATGAGGAAGTGGAAAATGACGAGCTGGTAAGTGCCGCCGTTGTACAACCATTCGTCTAAAGAGGCTGCTTCCCAGATTGGATAGAAGTGAAGCCCGATCGCATTCGATGAAGGAACAACAGCACCGCTGATCAGGTTGTTGCCGAACATCAAGGAACCAGCAACTGGTTCGCGGATGCCGTCAATATCCACAGGAGGAGCTGCCACAAAGGCAATGATGTAGCAGATGGTAGCGGTCAGGAGAGTTGGGATCATGAGTGTCCCAAACCAACCAACATAAATCCGGTTATCGGTGCTAGTTACCCACTCGCAGAACCGTTCCCAAACGTTGCCGCTTTCGCGACTCTGTACGGTTGTTGTCATGTGTTTTATGATTGCTTAATTGAATTTTCAAGGTTCGTTGTGGAAATCTCCACGCTTATATTAGTAACACTATTCACAACAGTTTGCAAAGGGATTAGTGCTTATATTTGAATAAATTTATAATCCTTTACATAACTTGATTTTTGATGAATCTCTGTGGCTGTTTGCAAAGTAATATTACAGAATAAATACGGTTAAAATACAGCGAACAGAAGAGCTGAATCTTTAGTATTTAGGTTGGTTCAGCAGTTAAGTCAAATTATTTTTGTGGAGGTCAAACTTCTTTATAGTTAAACATATCTTAATTAGCGATTGAGCAGATAAATTTTAATATTAGTTTACATATTCTGGGTGGATTGACAGTTGACAGTTGACGGTTGACAGTTGACGGTTGCAGAACGATAATCAAATCATTGATGCTTGAGGAGTATCGGCTCTATTCAAGAAGTTATTTATGTTCTCACGGATGTGGCGATCGCACTAAATTCTCCACAATCGGCAATCAACCGGATTCGTCAACTAAAAACCCGGTTTATCAGGCGCTTTGCAATTGCCATAAACCGGGTTTCTGAGGCTGAGTTCGTAGAATTGTACCTAAAAATTAGCCTTTAGCCTGGGGGCCACTTCATGTGCCGTCCACCGAGAATGTGAAGGTGCAGGTGATCTACGGTTTGGCCGCCGTCATTGCCGGTATTGATGACGACGCGATAGCCATTGCTGAGTCCGAGTTGTTCGGCTACCCGTTTTACAGTCAGCAGCAGGTGTCCCATGAGGGCATGATCTCCCGATTCGGCATCGGCTAATTTGGGAATAGGTTTTTTGGGAATGACGAGGATGTGGATGGGCGCTTGTGGATTGATATCTCTGAAGGCGAGGGCTAAGTCGTCCTCATAAACGATGTCTGCGGGAATCTCTTTGCGGATGATTTTGCTGAAAAGCGTTTCTTGGGTTGTCATGGGTGTTAAGGAAGGAAGAAGGAAGAAGGAAGAAGGAAGAAGGAAGAAGGGGGAGGAAGCATCCCGATTTAGTAAAAAGCGTTTTTTCAGAGTGCGAGCGTCCCGCTCGCTTGCCTATATATCTCTTCAGAGTGCGAGCGTCCCGCTCGCTTGCCTATATATCTCTGGCGCTCAGGATGCTCGCACTCCTGTGAAAGAAAAGTTGGGACGCTTCCAAGACGCAACACGCGAGGGGACAAGGGGAGGAAGGAAGGGGGAAAAGGCAGGAGAAGAGAAGGAAGAGCAGAAAAGGAAGAGGCAACGAAAAGTTTTTCTTGCCTCTTCTGATATTCATTAGTCATTGTTAATCATAATAGATGATGGAGCGAAGACAGGCAAATTGAGGATAAACAAAAATGCTTGCGAGGGTTTGGAGTGCATCGATCGTAGGAATTGACGCGGTAAAGGTGGGTGTGGAGGCTGATGTATCGGGGGGACTGCCGAAAATTGTGGTTGTGGGGTTGCCGGATTCGGCGGTGCAAGAGGCTAAAGAAAGAGTTAAGGCTACGCTCAAAAATTCGGGATATGGTTTTCCGATGCGGAGTATTGTGATTAATTTGACTCCGGCGGATTTGCGTAAGGAAGGCCCGAGTTTTGATTTGCCGATCGCCATTGGCATTTTAGCAGCATCGGAACAGGTCAGCGCCGAGCTGTTGGGAGATTATTTGTTTTTGGGGGAACTCTCTTTGGACGGGAGTTTGCGGCCTGTGGCGGGGGTTTTGCCGATCGCCGCTGCTGCTGGAAAAATGGGGATTTCGGGGTTAATTGTACCAGCCGCCAATGCAACGGAAGCGGCTTTAGTAAAAGGAATATCTGTTTACGGTTTTGAAAATATATTTGCAGTTACTGATTTTTTGAACAATCCTCAAGTTTATTCACCGATACAAGTAAACGGTAGAGAAGAGTTAGGAAAAACCAGGTTTTCGGGTCTAGATTTAAAAGACGTAAAGGGGCAAATTCACGCGCGGCGGGCTTTGGAAATTGCGGCAGCCGGCGGACACAATTTAATTTTTGTAGGGCCGCCAGGAAGCGGTAAGACGATGCTGGCGAGACGTTTGCCGGGTATTTTGCCACCGCTGACTTTTGATGAAGCTTTGGATGTGACTCAAATTCATTCGGTGGCTGGTTTGTTGAAGGATAAGGGTATGCTGGTGAGCGATCGACCTTTTCGCAGTCCTCACCATTCAGCATCCGGGCCTTCTCTCGTTGGCGGGGGCAGTTTTCCGCGTCCGGGTGAAATTTCCCTAGCACATCGCGGCATACTTTTTCTGGATGAATTAACTGAATTTAAAAGAGATGTTTTGGAGTTTTTGCGGCAGCCCTTGGAAGATGGTTATGTAACGATTTCTCGAACCAGACAATCGGTGATGTTTCCGGCACAATTTACATTAGTTGCGAGTACAAATCCTTGCGCTTGCGGTTACTACGGTGATTCGATCCAACAGTGTACTTGTTCGCCACAAAAGAGGGAGCAATATTGGGCAAAACTTTCGGGGCCTTTGATGGATCGGATTGATTTGCAAGTGGCGGTTAATCGTTTGAAACCTGAGGAAATTACCAGACAGGCGACGGGGGAGGAGTCGGAACCGGTGCGGGTGAGGGTGCAGCGGGCGCGAGAGATGGCGACTCGCCGTTTTCAGTCGGAATCTGGCTTGCGGTGTAACGCGCAGATGCTAAGCAGCCACATTAACACCTGGTGTCAGTTGGATGATGCTTCCCGGAATTTGTTAGAGATGGCGATTCGGAAATTGGGGCTTTCGGCGCGGGCGAGCGATCGAATTTTGAAGGTTGCTAGGACTATTGCCGATTTGTCGGGGGATGATAGCTTGAAGACTAATCACGTGGGGGAGGCGGTGCAGTATCGGACGATCGATCGGATGCAGTAGAATTATTTGCGATCGGTACGTTGTTGGGCTTTAGCCCTCCGATCGGGATGATATACTAAGCAAGATCGTATCAAAAAAATCATTTACATTCAAACTTCATCTTTCGCTAAAAAGGTTATAGCGTTTCTAGCGAAAGATGAGGTATTACTGACAGCTTCTATAACCCGAAAAACCTATAGGGCTGAAGCCCAACAACGTACCTTATATTTATGATAACCGCTATATACTACTAAACTAAATTGATAATAAATACGGTTGAGTTAACACAATTGGACTCTGCGTAAATTTGGGCATGATACAAAGCGCAAATGAAAATTGTTACAACACAAGTTTTTGATCGAATGAACGTTTGAGCTGTTTCCTCAAATATTCTCGCCTGTCCGTTGCTAGCTCGATTGTCGATTTTTTCGGGTACAAACAATAAATCCACACCTACAAAAAAATTGGAAGATAGGTATTATTTACGACCAGTCAACAAATAAGTAACCATGTATCCCTTGCCCTTAACTTGAATCGCCCCTCGCTTCTGAAAAGTGTATTTATCCTTTAATATTTCGTAGGTTTCGGCGGTGACTTGAATGCAGCCGGTAATCCCGTGGGATTCCATGCGCGAAGCAATATTTACTGTGTCGCCCCAAAGGTCGTAAATAAACTTTTTTAAGCCGATGACGCCGGCAACTACAGGGCCGCTGCTAATTCCGATCCGAATGCTGAATGGTTCGGAATGATTTAAGCTGAGAAACCGGATTTCTTGTAGCATATCGATCGCCATATTCGCCACCGCCTCGGCATGATCCTCTCGCGGCGTAGGTAAACCGCCGACAACCATGTAAGCATCACCAATAGTCTTAATTTTCTCCAAACCGTGGCGATCGGCTAAATGATCAAAAGCTGAAAAAATATCATTGAGCACTTTCACTACCGCAGTCGCTGAAATTCTCGACGAAAGCTCTGTAAAGCCCACAATGTCGGCAAACATCACCGTTACTTCCCCAAAACTTTCGGCGATATTATGTTCATTGTCCTTCAAACGCAGGACGATCGCCGCCGGCAAAACATTCAGCAACAGTTGCTCGGATTTGGCTTGTTCCAATTCCAACTGTTGGTAAGCAGCCTGCAACTGTTCGGTTTGGAGAATTCTTTCTCGGGCTAGCTTTTCGATTTGGGCGGTGCGACTCAACGCTGTCAGCATATATGTCACCGGCAGCAGAGTCCACAACATCCCCATACTCAGAGTTCCCCAAGAACGCCAGTGCTTGCGAGTCTTCCGAATTTCCGGCGTTGCAGACACGTATAAAGACCACTGACTGCCACTAATTTTCAGCACCCTTTGGCAAGCTGCATACTGCGGGCCCGGATTGTCCAGAATCGGGCAGTTTGACCTTTGAGTTACTTTCGCAGCGGCCGAGGCGGTGAACACTTGTTGGGTGGAGGATTGGAACAAAGCCTCAAATTGCGGAATTTGCGCGTCAGCAGCCCGATTTTGGAGTGCGGGGTCGCCCGTTGGCGGTAACAACGGCAGTGCTTCTGGCTTCTCTGGAGGCTCGCTGGCGAGATAAATGGTGAGGTAGTCGGTATTGCGTCCTTTTAAAGAGGTTTGGAAAATATCTTTGCCTTGAAATACACCCAGAACAAATCCTTGCAGCAGTTGGCGGCGGGATTCCAGGGTAGTCGGTTTAGTGCTGTTTTCGTAAATCGGAACTATTACCAAAAGACCCACTTCCGGCGAATTGCGCTGAATTAGACCGTCGTAGCTGGTGACAATCATTTCTCCAGTATCGCGCGCGCGATCGATCGCGGCGCGAATTTCTGGGTGGGAGGTGAGGTCAAATCCCAATGCTGTCTCGTTTCCCGCCGTTGGTTCGACGTAGAAAGCTGGGAAATATTCCGAACGCTGGCCGGCCTTGCGGAGTTCTCCCTGGAGCCCACGCTCTGTAATCTCGAAGGTGGAGTCAGTTTCGGTTCTGGCTTGGGCTTCGTATTTGGCGCGCTGGGAATTGGGAACGCGGGGGGCCCAAGCCAGCAGTTGCAGGCTGGGGTGAACGGATAGGGGACGGCCGACAAACCGAGCAAAAGAAGAACGTTCGACGGCGCTAAACGCTTTCATGTAGTCGCTGAGGGCGAGCACTGCGTCTAAGTCCGAGTTGAGTTGGCGTTCAATGCCGATCGAAATATCGTCGATGCGGCGGTGCATTTCGTAGTCGTGGCGCCTGTCTTCCCAGTCCCAAACCAAGGCAAATGCCAGGGCCGAGAATCCGACACCCAAAACAAGTGTCAACCCGGCTGGAATGTAGCGAGACCAGGATAAAGGTAGTTTTTTCAGCATAATTGCCTAGCGAATAAGGGCAGCAGATGAGCACACCGCGCAAGTGAGATTAATTTCGGCGTCTCAGTGCCGTTAATTCAAAACCTGATAACTCAAGCACCGACGGCAATTGGGCATTAAAAGTTAGATATTTAAACTTTTAGCTAAATTTCCATCCTTCACACCGGAATTTCAATCCAGAATTCTGCTCCTTGTCCGGGCGCTGAGATGCACCGCAGATTTCCCTTATGTTTTTCTACCACAATCTGATGGCTGATGGACAATCCCAAACCTGTTCCAGACCCAACCGGTTTCGTGGTAAAAAAGGGGTCAAACAGGCGCTTGCAAACGTCTTCGGTCATTCCAGGGCCGCTGTCGGCGATGCAAATAACCACGCGATCGCACTCGCCGACATTGCTTTTACTATTGTTCAACCCAGCTTTTTTCATTTCAGTACGAATCACGATCGTCCGGGGTTGTTTGCGGTTTTCCACAGCGTCAATTGCATTGCTGATAATATTGAAAAAAACCTGATTTAACTGCCCCGCACAACAGTGAATTTTCGATATATTTCCGTAGTCTTTAATGATTTCAATTCGTTTTTCTTTTGTGTCGTGGTGCAATCGATGCTGCACAATTAACAGCGTACTCTCAATTCCTTCGTGAAGGTCTGCTAACTTTATTTCTGATTGATCTAATCGCGCAAAATTCCGCAGTGACAATACAATATTACTAATTCTTTCTACTCCTACCTTCATAGAATTTAGCATTTTGGGCAAGTCTTCCTTGAGGAAATCAAACTCTATTTGCTTCAGTGTTTCGGTAATTTGCTGAGCAGGAGACGGGTAATAGTGCTGGTAGAGATTCAAAAGTTCTATTAAGTCGTTAAAATAGATGTTGGTGTGAGAAATATTGCCGTTAATAAAATTTGCAGGATTGTTGATTTCGTGGGCGATACCAGCCACCATCTGCCCGAGGCTAGACATTTTTTCTGATTGAATTAATTGGATTTGAGTATGTTGGAGTTGTTCGTAGGCTTCTTGCAATTGAGTTGCTTGTTTTCTCAATTGAGATTCCGAAGCTTGGAGTGCTGCTGCGGAAATTTTGCGGTTAGTAATATTTTCAATCATCCCTAAGTTGTAAATAGCTTTTCCTTCCCCGTCTCGGATCAAAGTAGCTGTCACATTTACCCAAACAGTTTTACCTGTAGCCGAAATATGGCGAATTTCGATTTGATAGCTCGGAATTTCTCCCCGATTGAGAGCAGCAGCAGCTTCGAGATTGTTTTGACGATCTTCGGGATGCCCAATTTCTATAAATGTTGTACTCAGCAATTCTGCTGCTGTATATCCCAGCATTTCGCAGTAAGTTTTATTGACTCGCACCAACTGGCGATCGTCTAAATTGGCTAAATAGATACCGATGGGTGCATCTTCAAATATTTTGCGAAATAGTTCCTCGCTGGCCCGGACTTTAGCTTCGAGTGAAAGCCGATCGGTGATGTCTTCCAAAGTACATAAAATGCCGACGACATTGCCGTAATTGTCATGCAAAGGTATTTTATTTGCATCCATCCAGCGCTGGGTGCCGTCGGCTTGCATTTGAGATTCAATAATGTGATATTCAGCGGTATTTTTTGCCATGATCCGGCAATCGCAATCTCGGAAAAATTTTGTTTCTTCTGGCTTCCAGGGCATATCGTAGTCCGTGAGACCGGCGATTTCAGTGGGATGATTCAAACCTGCGATTGTGGCAAAGTTTTTGTTACCTCCCAAGTAAACTGAATCTAGATCTTTCCAGGCGATTAACTGAGGGATGTTGTCGATGACCAACCACAGCATTTTTTTGGATTTTTGCAAAGCTTCCGTGCGTTCTAGGACGCGCTTTTCCAGTTCTTGATTGGCTTGTTCCAGGGCAAATTTTGACTCGCTGAGGGCGATTTCTGCTACCTTGCGATCGCTAATATCGATTGTCACCCCTTCCCAAAGTATCTCGCCGCCCGGTTGCAGTTCGGGGCGAGCAATGGCGCGAATCCATTTCAGTTTTCCCGATCGCGTAACGATCCGCCCTTCATATTTCCAAGGTTGTAAATTTTTTCCGCAAATTGTGAGTGACTCTTGCATCGGTTGTAGGTCTTCTGAATGCACCAACGACCACATTAAACTTGAGTTTTTTTGAAGTTTTTCTGGAGTTAATTCATAGAGTTCCCCACAGCCGGGACTGACATAAATGAATTCATTAGTACCGTCGAGATGCTGCAAGTATTGATAAATCATTCCCGGCAGGTTGCCGGCCATTTTTTGGAATCTAGCTTCGCTTTGCCGCAGTGCTGATTCGGCATTTTTGCGATCGCTAATGTCGATCAACAAACCATCCCAAATAATGTCACCTTTTTCGCTCAGTTCGGGTCTGGAAGCCCCGCTAACCCACTTGATGCGATCGCCCGGGAAAACTAATTTGCCTTCCCACCGCCAAGGCTCTAAAGTTTTAGCTGAGATGGCGACAGTTTCCTGGAAGTTTTGTGCATCCTCTGGGTGAATCATTTCGATCGCAGGAATAGCTGACTTTTGCAGCACCTCTGGTTCTAATTCGTAGAGTTCGCGACAGCCAGAACTGACGTAGGGGAATGACACAGCGCCATCGGCTGCTAGCTGAAATTGATAAATCATTCCCGGAACGTTGGCGGCTAGTTTTTGCAACCTCGCTTCGCTTTGTCGGAGTGCGGTTTCTGCTTCTACGCGATCGGTAATATCATAAAATGCCGATAAAATTGATGCTTCGCCCTTAAAATTAATCGCTCGCATCGACATCTTTGCCCAAAAAAAACTGCCATTTGCTTTCTTGAGACAGATTTGGTCGCTGTCGCTAAAGCCGTGTAGTTTGACTAATTCTAGCAATTGATGGCGATCGGTGGCATGAGCATAAAAGTCGATCTTTTTGCTAGCGATCAGCTTGTCCGATCTCAAACCCAAAGTTTCTCCGACGGCAGAATTTGCGTACAAAATTGCGCTGTCCGAACGGCGCGTAATGATCGTAGGAATGGGAGTCGCAGTAGCGATAGCCCGCAATCTTTCTTCGCTTTCTTGCAGGGCTGTTTCGGCTGCGACTCTTTGGGTAATATCGTTCTGAACTCCGATAAAATGAGTGAGCTTTCCGTCGCCATCGAGGACGGGGGAAACAGTTAATTCGTTCCAAAAAGGAGTTTTATCCTTGCGGTAATTTTTGAGAATTACCTTAACTTCTGTTCCCGATCGCAAACTCCTGCGGAGTCTGTCCAATTCAGCGCCATCCGTATCGGGGCCTTGCAAAAACTGGCAGTTGTGTCCAATGACTTCTTCCCGGGTGTAGCCAGTGAGTTTCTCAAAAGCAGGATTGCAATATATAATAGGTCTGTCGAGCCTGCCAGCATCTGCGATCAGGATGCTGTTGCTCGATGCTGCGATCGCCCTTTCTAGGAGAGACAGGTGGAAAGAGTCTGTTGTCATCGGTGGAAATATTTCTAGTCAAATAGCGAGCTGAACAATAAAATTCTTAGAAATAGCTTCACGTATTCTTATTTTATCAAATTTTATCAAAAAAATGGGTCTAAAAACCCGTCTTTTAAGACTGATTTGCATTTAGGCTGTCCTGTGTTACCATAGTTAAGACTGGTTTGGTAAACAAAATGTTAAAAGCCTTCAAGTACAGAATCTATCCGACAATTGAGCAATCAGTTTTGCTTGCCAAGTCGTTTGGATGTACTAGATGGTTCTATAACTATGCCCTCAACTTAACGTCTGAAACTTACAAGCAAACGGGGAAGGGGTTAAGCAGAAATGAAATAATCAAACTTCTACCCTCCATGAAGAAAGAGTATGAGTGGTTGGCTGAAGCACCATCACAAGTCCTTCAGCAAGCTGCTTTAAATCTTTCTAGTGCTTTCCTGAACTTCTTCGAGGGTAGGGCTAAATATCCCAACTTCAAAAAGAAACAAAATAGACAGTCTATTAGATTTCCTCTCTTGTTGTGAATTAAAAGATGATACATTGAAACGGCCTAAGATTGGTGATGTTCGTTGTAAAGTCTCACGACAACCAGAGGGTACTCTAAAGTCTGTTACGGTTTCAGTTAATCCATCGGGGGAATACTTGGCGGCCTGCCTCTATGATAACGGCAAAGACTTACCTGAGAAATCAACAGAAGGAAAAGCCATTGGCATAGACGTGGGACTAACTCACTATGCTGTTACATCCGATGGAACCAAACATGGGAATCCCAAATACTATCGAAAGTATGAAAATAAATTAGCGAAGAGACAAAAGCAATTAAGTCATAAGCTTAAAGGGTCTGGCAACCGCAACAAAGCTAGGGTTAAAGTGGCCAAAGTTCACGCGAAGATAGTTCGGTGTCGCGAAGATTTTTTACACAAACTAAGTCGTAAATTAGTTGGCGAAAACCAAGTCATAGTAGTCGAGAATCTAGCAGTTGGAAACATGGTCAAAAACCACAAACTAGCTAAATCTATTAGTGATGCTGGTTGGGGACAATTCTGCACCATGTTGAAGTACAAAGCCCAGTGGGCAGGAAAAACCTATGTCGAAGTAGATAGGTTTTATCCCAGTTCTAAGACTTGTAATAAGTGTTTAAGTCGCGTGGATAGCTTGAGTTTGGATGTTCGTAGTTGGCAATGTCCTAAATGTGGAGAAAACCATGATAGAGATATTAATGCTGCTAAGAATATTTTATATGAAGGTTTACGAATTTTGACGGCAGGGCATACCGTTACTGCTTCGGGAGGGAGAGTAAGACCAAGTAAAGGCACTGCTTTTACAAGGCATCTCCCTGTGAACGAAGAATCCTAGCCCTTTAGGGGGGGAGTGTCAATTTATTATCTTATTGTAATTTAGCTTTTTCCACCAAGCCTACAGAAAAAAAGCCGATAAACAAAGAATATCGGGCAATTTCAACGGCTATCTCATTTTCGAGTTCTGATTTAAGATTTTCTCTCGCCGATGACTTATGCTCTCAGGGTGGGGAGCAGATCTACAGCAGTTGCATTCTTTTTTGAAACTGGTATTATCTGCGATCGTCAATCATATCATGTCCGGTGGATTACCATAACAAAAACAGTTTGTAGTGCGGACTAAAGTCCGCCACCGGAAAGCGGACTGAAGTCCGCACTACGAACAAAAACGGTTTGTAGTGCGGACTTTAGTCCGCCACCGGAAAGCGGACTGAAGTCCGCACTACGAACAAAAACGGTTTGTAGTGCGGACTTTAGTCCGCCACCGGAAAGCGGACTGAAGTCCGCACTACGAACAAAAACGGTTTGTAGTGCGGACTTTAGTCCGCCACCGGAAAGCGGACTGAAGTCCGCACTACGAA
>NZ_JAHREU010000097.1:0-17644 GCF_020883145.1 Microcoleus sp. CAWBG27 | reverse complement strand
TGTCTTAAAGCAGGATTTATAGAACTATTAAATATCATGAATAAATTTCGTGGATATACAACATTAGACTCTGGATAAAGTTGGTATGCCATCGTTTTACTTTGTCCAGAGTGATGAAAGAGCGCTAAAATTAAAATTATTTCTCCCTTATAATACCAATTTAACAAATTAATACAACATTAGTTGTAGGCTGTGGATCCACGAAAAATTCGTAGCTATATATCGACAATTTGACAGAGCCGCACCTGACCACAATGGTACGATCGACCAAACACAACATTTATTGTGTCGCAATCTTTTGTCAAAATGGTATTATAAACACGCTCGCATTATTCAAGCCAGTCTGCGAAAATAACTATTTGTTCTGATGTGGGTTTAAGCACGAATTCGTAGGTTAGATTGAACACTAGGTCTTTAAGAAATATCAAGACTTTTCTTAAAAAGTCGATCAAATAAAAGCCGTCCTAGAAGGACGGGGCTGAAGAAGCCAAGTTTTCGGTAAAAGACCGCTAACCCAAGCGTATTAAACTACAAACTTCGTGGCTTCCCTCCGTTACAGTTGTTACATCCGACAGCCGACGAATCCGTTGCTGAACTTCCTGCTTCAAATATGATTCGCTTACTCAGGGAGCAAAGCCTTGATCCGATCGACAAACTCTTGATGGTCTACTACGGGTTTAGAGATGTAACCGTCGGCACCGCTTTGATCCAGAAAAGTTTCTCTATCACCGGCCATCGCGTGAGCCGTCACCAATATAATCGGCAGCGAGGCGGTTTGCGGGTCAGCTTTCAGCAGTTGAGTAATCTTAATGCCGTCAACAGATTTTCCCTGGTACACGCTGCGCGAAAGAGACACGTCCATTAAAATCAAATCAGCTTGGCCGGCCGCAGCAATCTGCATCACCTCTTCAACATTTTCCGTGTGCTTGACAGCTAAGCCCCCCCGCTTAGTAAGTATTTTGGAAAAAACTCGAGCATTAACCAAATCGTCCTCTACAATCAGAACGGTTTTCATAAATAAATATGGGAAGTATGGAAACTTTGCGACATTAGTCCAAAGAGGAACACGGCACGGGGATTAGATTCCCCGTCAAAAATGCAGAGTTTTTAGCGCCATCAGCCGGGAACCCTGAAAAACCCGCATATATTCGTTGAGTGACTACCGTGGGAGGGTGTACAGATGCCGAGAAGCATCCATTACCATCATTTAGACTACTACTACAGACAGATACATTTAACCCGGTAGAAGCTGAAAATCAACCTTTACTGTGTATGGCACAATTTTGTAAGATGCAATCTTACGCCTTTGTTTCGCGGATCTGTCACAGCCTTTAACAAAAGGCTAAAAGTGCCATTTATATCACGCCCGATGCCATGACCGCAAGAAGGGCAAACTGTTGGTTACCTTCTAACTTTTTGTGGTTATGTCCATACTTTGAACAGGTTTTAGATGTATATTCTTCAGTCAGTCTGCTACAATACATCCGCGCTTAGATGCGGAAATGCTTTAACCTAAAATAGGGTGAACCTATTGATATTACTACAATCTACCACAGTCTACTAGAATATTTCAAATAATTGTCTACCTTAGATAGAGTGTTTAGTTGTTTTTTAGAACTAGACCTGACACTGGCGCTCGTCTCACGATCCCCCGGTAGCAAGTTTTTAGTAACCTGTTGTCGATTTAAATTGTATATTTGAATTCTCTATTCCCCTTCACGGTTACATTTTCTCCCCGACGACCGAGAATCTCCCTCTCTCCCCCGAATATCGCAGACAATTTCGGGATTGCTACTGCTTATCCTCTCTTGTGGTCAGGACTCCAACTTGTACCATTTTAGATTTTAGATTTTAGACTGGGGACGATCGCTCGGATAGGGGTATGAAGGTGGACTGAGGTTGAGGGCAGTTCCATTACTTTTTGTAACTGCTATGGGAGTCTCGGAGCCTTGACAATTATTTTCTTTCTTGCTCTTAGAGTCAAGCAATGTTGATTGACCTACTCGGGCCTTCGCATTCGGATCGGAGTACCCAATATAGCGGGGATGGTTGGGGATTCGCCATTCTCAGTTTTGACCGCTATCGAGCTGGTGTCAGAGGCTTGAGAGTTCGCCCGGATAGATTTTGAATCCGCTGAATTCTGAACGATCGGCCTTTGTGAGCGATTATAAGGAAAAGCATGACTGTGAATCAACCTTCTCGCGGCGGCGGAGGTAAATCGACAGGTAGGCGCAAAGGTAGGCAACATAGACGTTAGCTATCTCACGGGAAGCCCCGCGCTCTATCTGAAAGATGAGCGTCGGGATGAGAGCAGGGCTGTTGACGACGCTCCCTGAACGAATTGGGCGTTGCCCAACAGACTCGCAGGAGATGGAGGAAACAGTCAGTTAACCTCCTGGATTGTCGAAAACCTTGAAATGCCCTCAGAGAATTGTTTTCACGCTATATTGTCAATGGTCGTTGACCCGCCCGACTGCTCGAACAGACAGGCTACAGTAGCGGTCAAACGCTTGCCACAGCAAGACCAGAGTTCGGGGAAGGAATACGCCTAGCTGGTTGGCAATTGCCGTAAATCCATGGTGTATTGTGCGAGTAGAACTTAAACTCCTTGGGACGCAGGGAGCCTGCCCGGTCACTATCACGGGATAGCGAAAGAGTCAGTAGCAATGTGTTGATTGATTCATTGACTAAAACCTCTGGACGCGGTGTAAGACCAACACTATCTTCGGATAGTAGAGGCAACGGCGGATGAAACGGGAAGCCCGCACTGTATGCATAGCATCAGTGTCGAGTACGTCACTGTAAGAGTGGAGAGTAAGAGGCAAGTCTTGCCAGTCTTCGGCACTGCTTTTACCTGTTACATTTATTTTTCTCCTCCCGCTGGGCGGTTTGGTCGAACTATTGGTTCGCTGCACCAGCAAACGCTTTTCATTCGATACAGGCAACCCGATCGCGATCGACCCCGCCCACAAACGGATACCGTGTCCCCACAATCGTCGTGGAGATCCCAAAATTTTAGACTAAGAGTTCAATCCCCGAGATTGATCTGTGGAGTAAATCTAAAGTCTACAATCTAAAATCTAAAATCTATGGACTGACAGGGGCTGTCTTCACTCAGGAATTAACGGACATAAGGACTCATGGCTAAACAACTCAACCTACTTTCCGGGCAAGTAATTTCTACGCCTCTGCACGCCGAGATGCAGCAATCGTACCTCGAATATGCCATGAGTGTGATCGTCGGGCGAGCTTTGCCTGATGTCCGCGACGGTTTAAAACCTGTGCACCGTCGAATTTTGTACGCGATGCACGAACTCGGTTTGACACCAGACCGACCTTACCGCAAGTGCGCCCGGGTAGTTGGAGATGTTTTGGGAAAATATCACCCCCACGGCGACCAATCGGTTTACGACGCTCTAGTCCGCATGGCTCAGGAGTTTTCGAGCCGCTATCCTTTGCTGGCGGGTCACGGCAATTTCGGTTCGGTGGACAATGACCCCGCTGCTGCGATGCGCTACACGGAAACTAGACTGGCATCGATCGCCCACGAAGCCATGCTAACCCAAGTCGGCGATGCAACTGTTGATTTTACTGGTAACTTTGACAATTCCCAGCAGGAACCGACGGCGCTTCCTGCCCAGTTGCCGTTTCTTTTGCTCAACGGCTGTACTGGCATTGCTGTCGGGATGGCTACTAATATCCCGCCGCACAATTTGGGCGAGGTGGTAGACGGTTTAATTGCTTTGATTGAAAATCCGGAGATCTCGGATGAAAAGTTGATCGAACTGATTCCGGGCCCAGATTTTCCGACCGGAGGGGAAATCGTCTCTACAGAGGGCATTGTTGACGCCTACACTAAGGGTAGAGGTAGTATTGCGGTCAGGGGTATAGCTGGGGTGGAAGAAGTACCTGGGAATCGCAAGTTACGAACTAAAACGGCGATCGTCGTGACGGAGTTTCCGTTTCAGGTAAATAAGGCGGCTTGGATTGAAAAGGTGGCGGACTTGGTAAATGCCGGCCGCCTCGACGGTATTTCTGATTTGCGTGACGAGAGCGATCGCGAAGGCATTCGAGTTGTAATTGAACTTAAACGAGAATTTACTCCAGAGGCGGTGCTGGCTCGTCTTTACCAACAAACTGACCTGCAAACAAATTTTGGCGCGATTTTGCTGGCAATTGTCAACGGTCAACCCCGACAGTTGACCCTCAGACAATTGTTGCAAGAATTTCTGGATTTCCGAGAGGTGACTCTCACCCGCCGCTACAATTACGAGTTGCAGGCGGCAGAACGTCGCTGTCACATTGTCCAAGGCTTAATGTTGGCTTTGACAAATCTTGATACTACGATCGACATTCTCAGAAATGCTCCTGACGGTTCTACGGCTAAGCAAATTTTCCAAGTTCGCCTCAATTTGAGCGAAAGTCAATCTGATGCGATTTTGGCGATGCCGATGCGCCGGCTAACTGGTTTGGAAAGAGAAAATTTGCAGTCAGAGTTGGATGAGTTGACGGCGAATATTCAAGAATTGCAGCGGCTGTTGAGCGACAGGCGCGAACTTTTGAAGGCTTTAAAGAAGGAATTGCGATCGCTAAAACGCAAGCATGGTGACGAACGCCGCACTAAATTTGCTCATGGAATTGGACGCGCGAGAACTTCTGAGACACAACCGGCTGGCAAGAAAAATGCTGGTGTGAAGCCTTTGTTGCCGGCCACAATTTCGCCTAATTTATTGCCCGATATTGAACCGGAGGAAACTATTGTTGAATTTTCGCACAAGCAGTACGTGAGACGCTTGTCCGCTGGGGAACGTCCGCGCTCGAAAAGTCGCGAAAAATCGGTTTCAGCTTTAGAAAAAAATGAAGATTTTATTGTGACGGCAAACCTGACAAAAACCGATCGCACTTTGGTCGTCTTAATTCCTAACGGCAAAGCTTATCCGCTGAAAGTCGCCGATATTCCTAGTAGCAGCCAAAAAGACCGGGGAACGCCGATTGTTAGTTTGTTGTCGCCCAGTGCTACTAAAGAAAGTGCAGGTCGTGCTTTCTCGGAAATCACAGTTGCACACTTTATTTTGCCGGAAAATTCGGAGGCTGCGGATTTAGTAACTCTGACTCAACAAGGCAAAATTAAGCGCTTGCCGATGCAGGAATTTGCTGAGCTGACTAATCGCGGCGTGACTGTTGTTAAACTCAAGGAGGACGATCGACTGCGTAATGCTAGTCTCAGCAAAGTTGGCGACCAAGTGGTCGTCGCAACTTCGGGAGGTCGAGTCCTCCGATTTGATGTTGATGACGAACAACTGCCGCCCATGGGCCGCACCGCCCAGGGTTCTCAAGTCACCAGGTTGCGGAAGCAGGAACAGTTGGTGGGTTGTATTACGATCGACCGGGAGGACAGTCTGGTGCTATTTTCGGAGTTGGGTTGGGCAAAACGAATGCCTGCGGGTTCTGTCAGGCTGACTAACCGCGGCGAAATCGGCACTCAGGCTTTTCGCTTTGCAGAGCCTAAAGATGCTTTGGTTGGATTGCTGCGGGCTGTTCCGGGTACGGATGTTAAACTTTTTACTACCGCTGGCCGCTTGCTGCGATCGACTGTTGATGCTATAGCTTTTTGGGGGAAGGATGCTCCGGGCGATCGGGTTTTTGACCTCAATCCTGGTGAAAAAATTATCAAAGTTATCAGTAGTCAATAGTTATTGGGGATTGGGGATTGCGAATTGGGCGAAGCGAAGCGGAGGGATGGGGCATTGGGCATTAGCCAAACAGGTCATTGGGCGAAGCGAAGCGGAGGGATGGGGCATTGGGCATTGCGAATTGGGCATTGCGAATTGGGGATTAATCTGATTTCTTGTTTCTGACTTCTGAATTCAACATCCATCCGTTAAATCAATTAAATCCCGTACACTGCTGATTGCGGAACTTCCTCCTTCATTAGACCTCCTGCGAAAGTATTTTATCGATCCTTTAACAGTAGCCATTTCAGCCATTATTAACTAATAATAAAAGATTGGCCAGACATACTGGTAATTATCGGTTCTGTCGATTAGGTGAGGACTTTCGCAGGAGGTCTATTGAATATCCCAATTACAAATTACAAATTACAAATTACAAATTACAAATTACAAATTACAAATTACAAATGCCCAATGCCCAATTCCCAATGCCCAATTCCCCATCCCTCCGCTTCGCTTCGCCCCATGCCCAATGCCCCATCCCTCCGCTTCGCTTCGCCCCATGCCCCATGCCCCATGCCCCATGCCCCATGCCCCATGCCCCATCCCTCCGCTTCGCTTCGCCCCATGCCCCATGCCCAATGCCCCATGCCCCATGCCCATGCCCAATCTAAAATCTAAAATCGTTTGATGGCGCAAGTTGTATTAGAAAATATCTACAAAAGTTTTCCCCTCCGCCAAGGAGAACAGGAAAAAGTAGCAAACAACGTCGCAGAAAGTGTCTCAACAGAGACTCCTAGCTCTTCGGCTAACACTGTTTTGCGGCGGATTAACCTGACCGTCCTAGACGGAGAATTCATGGTGTTGGTGGGGCCTTCGGGCTGCGGAAAAAGCACTTTGCTGCGATCGATCGCCGGTTTGGAAGTTTTGACAGCCGGCAATATCTGGATTGGCGATCGGCTCGTTAACGATTTGCCTCCAAAAGACCGAGATATCGCTATGGTATTTCAAAATTATGCTCTCTATCCTCACTTAACAGTCTACGATAATCTCGCCTTTGGATTGCGCCGCTCACAGAAGGAAGAAGGTTCGGCAACGAGCACTGTACGGGATTTAACGGATGTAACGGATAGAACGAACAAGGTAAAAGAGAGAAGGAAAAAGGAAAATGTTAAAAGGAAGCAGCTAGAAGTTAGCGGGTATTCAGTAGAAGAGAAAGAGAAAGACCAAGACAAAACAAGCAGTGAGAAGGCAAAAAAAATTAAAAATCAAATAAAAAAGGCGATCGATTATTTAGCTTCTAATACTGTAAGCAAAGAGCGAATATATACTTTAGGGGAGGACTTTTTAGTGGGAGCAACTCGCAAGCTTCCTCCGGGTTTACGCTATTTGTCTGAACGGGAAAAGGCGGTAGGAGAACGAGTTCTGAAGGTAGCTCAATTATTGCAAATAGAACCGCTTTTAAATCGCTTTCCGAAACAACTTTCGGGAGGACAAAAGCAGCGGGTGGCTTTGGGTAGGGCGATGGCTCGAAATCCTGAAGTGTTTTTGATGGACGAACCGCTATCGAATCTTGATGCGAAGTTGAGGGCGGAAACTCGATCGCAAATTGTGCAGTTACAGCGGCAGTTGGGCACTACTACTATTTATGTGACTCACGACCAAACTGAGGCGATGACTATGGGCGATCGCATTGCTATTATGAATGCTGGCCAGCTTCAGCAAGTCGCTAAGCCTCTGGAGCTTTACAACAAGCCGGCGAATCTATTTGTGGCTGAGTTTATTGGTTCTCCGCCGATGAATTTTTTGCCCGTGCAGTTTACCGCCCCGCTGTTGATTTCTCACCCGCAATTTCGCTTTACTTTACCAGATATTTGGGCGAAAAATCTACAAAAATATGACGGGCGAGGACTGATTTTGGGCATTCGCCCGGAACATCTCAGCATCAACCCTCCTGCTACCAAAAATCTGTCTGTACAAGTGGAAATTGTGGAGGCTTTGGGACACGAAACTTATTTGCGGGTGTGTTTGACTGACGATCCGGCTGTGCGGATGCAGGTGCGGGTGCCTCCCGATCGATCGATCCGTGTTGGCGAAGAGCTTTGGTTGGCGATCGCCCATGACAAAATTCACTTATTCGATCCTGATAACGAATTGGCGATTTTTCCTCGGTAGGAAACAAGAGATAGGTCGATCGACCGCTGTGACCGATATCAGAGATCGCACACTTGCACTTTTTTCAAGTAACTGTTATATTAATTAACATAAGCCTTACAAAAGTTAACGAAGGGAGTTCGCACTATGCAAGAACAAAAACGCAACGCTTGGAACTGGGGCTTCAGCGAGGGAGCTGAAAATTGGAACGGTCGTTTAGCAATGATCGGTTTCTCGGCCGCTGTGATTATCGAATTGGTTTCTGGTCAAGGGCTGCTTCACTTCTGGGGCCTGATCTAATTTTCTAGTTAAGACTTTTGTGACACTGCAAAGCTTGGGAGTTCCTTCGGGAACTCCCAAAATTTTGCAGGTGCGTTTTTAGCAGGGCAATTTTTGCAGGACAATTTAGCAGGAGCAAATAGCGAATTGCGGCCCTGCATTCAGCAGCACAATGTTTAACAGCGATCGCTCTTTTTGGGGTAGGGGGTTCCACCCCAAAAGAGTAAATCACTCTTTTGGGTGATGCGAGACAAATGCTCTAGCGGATATATTCTTTTAAGATGCTGTTGCGGTTGGGATGGCGCAATTTCCGCAGGGCTTTAGCCTCGATTTGGCGAATCCTCTCGCGAGTGACGTTAAAGATTTGACCAATTTCCTCCAAGGTCTTCATCCGTCCGTCATCTAAGCCGTAACGCAGCCTCAGTACATCCCGTTCTCGGGGGCTGAGAGTATCCAAAACGCTTTCCAAATCTTCCCTGAGCAAGTTCTTCGAGACTTGATCTTCTGGCGTTTCCCCGTCAGATTCAATAAAGTCTCCCAGACGCGAGTCTTCCTCTTTGCCGATCGGAGTTTCTAAAGAAATTGGCAACTGTGCGGATTTAGCAATAAAGCGCAACTTCTCGATCGTCATCTCCATCTTGGTGGCGATTTCTTCTTCCGTAGGCTTGCGGCCCATTTCCTGAGAAAGCAGCTTGGTAGTTTTCTTAATCCGCGAGATGGTTTCGTAAAGGTGAACCGGGAGGCGGATAGTCCGGGATTGATCGGCGATTGCTCTGGTGATGGCTTGACGTATCCACCAAGTTGCGTAGGTAGAAAACTTGTAGCCTTTTTCGTGGTCGAATTTTTCAGCAGCCCGGATTAGACCCAAAGAGCCTTCTTGAATCAAATCTTGGAAAGACAAACCGCGATTCATGTACTTTTTGGCGATCGACACCACCAAACGCAGGTTTGATTGCACCATCTTCTCCTTGGCGCGCCTACCGACGTGGAGTCGGTGACGGAATGCAGGTAGTGCCATTTCTACAGCAGTAGCCCATTCGTTGTCTTTGGGCTCGCGGTCTAACTCTTCGAGCAATTGTTCTCGAACTCGCTCCAATTCCAGCAAATCTGCAATCTTGCGGGCGAGTTCAATCTCTTCGTCGGCTCGCAACAGTCGAATCCGACCGATTTCTTGCAGGTAGAGACGAATAGAGTCTTCTGTATAATGCTTTTTCTTTGCCTGAGCCCGACGGCGGGCTTTCGCGCCTTTGCCAGCTTTAGTGTCGTCCTCCTCAGACGGGTTGTCTAGAAAATCTTCTCGATCGTCTTCTTCGTCGATAAAGAGTTCCAACTCGCTCTCAGGTAGAACGCTTTCGGCGTTCCTCAGCAACTCGATAGTTTCCATTTTGGGTGTAATTTTGGTTTCGAGTACGGTGTTAGCCTGGATCATGCCGCCTTCCTCATGCTCCTGAATTAAAGAATAAATAACAGTGGAATAGTGTCTGTTTGTAGTTTAGACAAGTTAGCCAGTATTGACATTCCCGCAGGAAGAAATCGTGGGATTTTCGGTCTGCTAAATGAAGCAGTGACCGAAACTGCACCAAGTTTATGAGTCAAAGTTCCAGTTCTGGGAAAGAAGTAGCCAGCGCATTCACTCGATCGCCGACTTTAACATCGCAACCTCGGATTGAGCGTGCGGCTTTTTCTTGTTTGTGCGAGTTAACGCATCGTCTGCGATACCTGACCCAGAAAAGCAAACCCGGAGATGCGATCGCACCTCAAAAAATACTGGCTTTTTTACTCGGTACTTCGATCTTTTACCCGTACAAGTTTTCCGGCATGGAACCCTCTAACTTTTCTGTTATGGGTATCCAACTTTTGATTTGCTTGCTGCTTTCACGATGTCGTCAGACATCACAGTTGCACGGCAAATTTTCGCCACCTTGGATGCGGGTCTGCTGCCTCAAATGTAACAGCAGAGAGTCGAAGCACCAAACTGTGAGAATCGGATCTTGCAAAGACCCTTATGATTGTAGCCGTTCTCACAAAAAATGGAAGTTGTTTTCCGTTTTTTGTCAAGAACTAGGAAAACTCTGTCAGCTTAGCTTGACAATACGGACTAATGCCTGACTCTGCTAAATTCTGAGAATGGCCCCCAAAAACTTTGGCACGATCGAACGGCGCTGTTTTGTGTGGATATCTGGGTTAACGGCTGCGGCGCAGTCTGCTAGAGAGTTAGCAGACAATTTTTGATTTGCCGGAATTGAGACCAATACAATCCGTGTAGGTGCACCCATCTTTACCCTGTTTCCCTGAATTGAATCATACGCAATCTGCGATTGAATAAAGCTTGTGAGCTTTAGTTGTAAGCCGGCAACTCTGGATGAGAGACCGACGATCGCCCCCAATGAAGCGTTGCGGGTTTAGTAGTGCAACAGGGGCTTTCTTTGCTAAGTTAGCTCAATTTTGAAAAATTGGGCCTGCTTTTGACATTACATCACATTAAGTTCGTAACGTCACATTCTCATTTAAGCTTGTCTGTGAGCTTTGCTGCCTGAGAGATAACAGCCAGAATCAGAAAGTTTGCTAAGAGTTCGATCCTGCGGTAATTGTTACGCTGCGAACTGCTCGGCGATTGCTCGTCTCTCTAGCGAATATCTACATTCATTTTAATCTCACAAACAACTTAAGTCCAATATTACTAAGTTCACCTCGATCTCGCCGAGGCAGATCTTCCTCACCGGCGATCGCCTCCATGGCAGTACTCGATGGATTTGAGAAACTCCAAGCTCTCTGTTGAGAGCAGCTAGCCGTTCAACCGACACCTGTTCCCTCAAAAAATGCGATGTTAGACCCGCGATCCCAACCATTATGGTATAGCTGATTCCATCGAAAATCTCAAATCGAAAATTGTCTGACCTGATTGTTGCAAAGAAGTGCAACTTTATACTTGCTTAAAAAATATCCGCTGCAATATAAAGACGCGATGAACCTTTTCTCCGCCATACTAAGTAATATTACGCAACGACCTGCTGTATTTAAAGCCAACTCATACTATTTTAGATGAAAGATTGGCGATTGGGCATGGAAATTATTCATGGGATCGAGGCTGGGATCGGACAAAACAGTTGTCTTCTATTGGAAAACAGGGAGTGGCAAAACCAGACTCAGGCTTAAGTATAAAGGTTGGTGGCAAGGACAAAAAATTTGCCGCCATCATTATCCTATTAAAAACAACTGTGCAACAGATCGCGATCGCCACGGATGTTGGGCAGTCAATCACCGCTTGGCGACTCCAAACCTCCGACAAGCGCGATCGAATAATTAAACTGACTCAACTGCACGATAATAAAAAGCTTCCAGGGCTGCGACGCAAGTTTTATCGCCGTACAGACGCCCTTGTCTTTGCAAAATTCGATCGGCAATACTCTGCCTCCATTCCGATTCTAATCCCAGCCTCACAGCTATTTTTACGTATTCTGCTGCGGTTTGAGCAACTGTTTCGGTCACTCCCAGCATTTCCAAAATCCCAGAGGAATGGCGGCCCCGCATAAATTCTCCCGGACAAGTGACAATTGGTAAATTGCACGCGATCGCTTCCAAAGTCGTGTGACCTCCAGACCAACCGAAACTGTCGAGAAAAACATCAGACAAAAGTTGAAGATTCCAATAAGCTTTCTCATCCATTTTAGGTAAAATCGCGCAAAAATCAGCGCTATCCAAACCGTACTTAGCAAAAGTCCGCTGGAGGCGCTGCTGAAACAGTTTACCAATATCAGCATTCGGACGCGATATAAAGGCAAACTGAGCTTGAGGAACCTGTCGGGCAATTTCTGCGAAAATATAGTCGTGTTGCGGCAGGTATTTGCAGAGAGTTTGACAGCAGAGATAAACAACTGCCTCCTCCCGCAGCCCAATATTTCCACGAGTGGCTGTTGTGCTAGGAATCGCGGGCTGCCGGTAAGAAATGCCAATATTCGGCAATCGAATTAATTTTTCTGAATAATGTAAAACTGCATTTTCCGGTTCCATCAAGTCGCTGGAAAGGAAATAATCGACAGTCGGCAATCCTGAAGTCACCGGATGCGCCCAGGATGTACACTGAATGGGAGCAAGGCGCAAGGCTGCAAGTTGAGTCATTTGCGGTTGCAGCCCAATATCGAGGAAAACCAGTACGTGTAATTGGTCAGCAATAATTTGTTGGCAGATTAATTCTAAGTTGCCGGGGATGTAGTGGAAAGTATCGCTGTAAAATCGGAACTGTTGAGTAAACTGGTCTTGCGTCTCGGTAATTTGATAGCAATATACTTCAAATTCGCTGCTGCTGTGTTGCAGCCAGCCGAGGGTTAATTTGCCGACTGTATGTCCCCACAAGCAGCCAGAGATGTAGCCGATACGAATTTTGCCGGTTTGGCTGGGGGGAGGTAGCGGTAAATCCTTTGCCCACTGCGGATAGTTAGCCGCCATGACTCTGCGAACAAATTGCCCGTACTGTTTCTGGATATCTAAGTCGTTGCAGCCTTGGTAAGCTAGAAAGAAGTTGGTGTGCTGACTGATAATTGTTAAGGCTTTTTGTTTGCCTGCATCTGTATCGAGGCTGGTTTGTTGAATTAACAGTTTGATTCCCGTCTCGAACCGATCGCGATAAACAACTATTTCCTCTACACTTTCATAAATCACCGGCAAAATTAGATACTGTCCCGGATTAAAAAAAACCTCTTCGGGAAATAAACTCGACGCATCGGTCGCAATTGCGATCGCATCTGAAGTTCTCCCGGATGCTAGCAATGCCAAGACTAAATTGCGGTAAAGACTGGCGTCTGCTGGATAAAGCTCGATCGCCTCCCGGCAAACTTGAATGGCGGCTGCATATTCCTCTAAGTGTTGGTAACACTCAGCCAAATTCAAGTATAATTGGATGTCGCCT
The DNA here is from genome assembly GCF_020883145.1 of Microcoleus sp. CAWBG27. Taxonomy (NCBI): domain Bacteria; kingdom Bacillati; phylum Cyanobacteriota; class Cyanophyceae; order Oscillatoriales; family Microcoleaceae; genus Microcoleus; species Microcoleus sp. CAWBG27. The sequence continues at coordinate 4,633 of NZ_JAHREU010000097.1, read as the reverse complement.
GTTTGAACTTCTAAAAATTTGCTGTACTGGATAACGGCTTGTTGATATTCGCCGCGCCCGTAGCGATCGCTGCCAAAATAAAGGTATGCTTGAATTTGGTCATTTTTGAGACGGCGGGCAAAGTCGAGATTGGCGACAACTTCCGCAGCATCGGGCTGCAATTGGAGGGCAGTTTCATAAAGATCGATCGCGCGTTCGACTTCTGTTTGCGACAGCAGCAAGTTGCCGAGATTCAGGTAGCTGCCAAAATGAGCTGGATTAAGTGCGATCGCTTGACGGTAAATTGACTCAGATCGATCGATATCACCGATTTGTCCTAAAATATTGCCTAAATTATTATAAGCATCAATGTAGTTGGGTTCGAGGGCGATCGCCTCTCGATAAGCTCTCACGGCACCGATAACATCCCCGGTTTTTTCCAACACCAAACCCAAGCGGTAATGAGTGCCAGCTACGGAGGAATCGATTGCCAAACATTCATTCAGCACCTGTTGCGCTTCTCGATACCGCTCTGTGGCATAATAAAGTGTACCGAGATTTTGCCAAGCATTGACTTGATTTGAATCGTACTGCAAAACCTGCTTGTATTTCTTCTCTGCTGCTATAAATTTTCCAGCTTGGTGCAGATTTAAAGCTTGACTGTAGAGCTCTTCGGTGATTTTTTTCCGGTCGGGTTGCTGCAAATCGTAAATTGATTGAATCGCCGATCGACTGCTCAATTCCTGAAAAGTTGACCAATCGTAATTGCCGGATGTATTGACGACATCCCAACTAAAAACTTGCAAGCCATTCCAAGCATCGCTAAATTCAGGCGCGGAAAAATCAAATAGCAGTTGACACTCAGGATTAGCTGCGATAAAATCCCAGTTGGCTTGACGCGGAGTCTCCCAATTGCTATTGCTGACAACAATTAGTGCCGAGTCTGCTAAAAACGGTTTGGATAAAAGTAAAGCTAGTAAGTGCGATCGATAATCGTGAGCGGCATCATAAAACAATACACCAATGCGATCGGCAGATCGCATTTCCCGCAAATCCCAGAAAAATTCCTCAAAATTTTGATTGCAAAAGAAAACTTGTTCTGATAAATTAAAGTTGGCTAGGTTTTCTCCTAAATTATCGCTGCTGTCGCCAAAAGTATCAAATTCAGAAAAGTCATCAACGGCACAAGCTGTTATTTGTGAATGATTTAGCAGTGTACCGATTAAGCTACCACCTTGAAAGCAGCCGATTTCGCAGTAGATTTCTTCGGAAGACATACATTCGACAGCAAAATTTAGCAACTGCATTGCATTGACTGTCGTTGTGGTTTGCAGAGAGTTGATTATTTGCTGAAATTGGCTGGATTTTGGTTCGGCTTGCGGTTGTCCCCAGTTATTGTAAAAGTCAGATATTTGTTCTATAAATCTTTGGTATTCCATCTTTTGCGTTGTGTTCTTAAACGGTTCGTAGTGAGGACTTTAGTCCTCGGGAAGGAAAGGACTGAAGTCCTCACTACGAACCTTTTTAGGGCTTTACGGTTTTTTGGGGGGGGAAGGACTAAAGTCCTTACTACGAACCTTGATCCGAAGCTTGTTCTAGTTGTTCTTAAACGGTTCGTAGTGAGGACTTTAGTCCTCGGGAAAGAAAGGACTGAAGTCCTCACTACGAACCTTTTTAGGGCTTTACGGTTTTTTTTGGGGGGGGAAAGGACTAAAGTCCTCACTACGAACCTTGATTTGAAGCTTTTTTAGAGCTTTACTGTTGGGAAAAGAACGGACTGAAGTCCTTACTACGAACCTTAATCTAAAGCTTTTTTAGAGCTTTACTGTTAGGGAGGAAAAGGACTAAAGTCCTCACTACGAACCTTGATTTGAAGCTTTTTTAGAGCTTTACTGTTGGGAAAAGAACGGACTGAAGTCCTCACTACGAACCAATCTTGCCTATTACTGTTGGTTTCGCAGGCGGGGATTGACAAATTCGTTCAATCCTTCTCCCACCAAAGATAGCCCAACTACCATTAAAGTCATTGCCAAACCGGGAAACAAAGCCGTCCACCAAATGCCCGTAGGTAGCGCATCTAAAGCTAAACGCAAATCGTGTCCCCATTCCGGAGTTTCTTCGGGAAGTCCCAAACCGAGAAATCCTAAGCCTCCTAATGTTAAAATTGCATCGGCGGCGTTGAGCGCGAACAGCACCGGTACGCTCTGAATCACGTTGAGAAACAAGTAGCGCGACAACACTGTCCAAGTGTCAGCACCCATTGCGCGGGCGGCTTCGACAAATAATTCGTTTTTGACGCTAGTGGTGTGATTTCTGACGACGCGGTAGTATTGAGGGATGTAGGAAATGCTCAGGGCGATCGCAGCATTCAATACTCCTTTTCCCACGACAAATGCTAAAGTTAAGGAAAGCAGCAATCCCGGCAACGTATAAATTGTATCCATTAAAAATAACAGCACGCGATCGAGCTTGCCGCCCAAATAACCGCTAACCAAACCCAGCGGCACGCCGACAAACAAACTCAACGCTGTGGCTAAAATCACGACTTGCCAAGCCGCCCGCGAAGCAAACAGCGTGCGCGAAAAAACATCGTAGCCGCTGCGGCTGGTACCGAACCAATAATTCGCCGACGGGGGTTCGTGAATCGGGTTAATCAAAGCATCGGTAGGATTTTGCAGCCATCCCCAAGCTTGCATCGCGGGAGACAAGGTTGCTACTACGATAAATAAGGCAGTTATTGCCAAACCCGCCCACATCATTTTCATTGACAGGCTTGACGGTGAGGCAATGTTGAGAAATCGCGGTAATTGAACTTTGTTTAGTGTCATGTTTAGCCGTTTACTGATTGAAGCTTTGTCGGATTTTTGCTAAATTTTCCTGGGCTGCTGTGCAGTTTTCATCGAAAGTCAGCGCTAGTTCAAATGCCGATACTGCATCCGACCAACGCTTCAGGTTAATATAAGCTAGACCCAAACAGCAAGCCGGGTCGGTGGTGGTGAAACTTGGCTCGAATGGTTCTCCTTTATAGTAGCTGCCATCTTTACCCAGTTTCAGGCAATTCTCAAAGTAAGCAACGGCACCTAACGGAAATCCTATATTTATTAATGTCATGCCAGCTATATAATTTAGGGGAGGATAGTTGGGACACCATTCTAGACCTCGCTGACACAGTAACATCGTTGTTTCATAGTCTCGATTTTGGAGCGATCGCCCTGCTAAAGTAAAAACTAAGGAGGGAATGAAACCAAATTCTTCTGGAGGGTTGCCGTCTATCAAATGCGGAAACAATCTTTCTAATGCTTCCTCCCAGCAGTCTCGCGCTTTCTCGTCCTCGCCCGCTGCGCCGTACATCCCAGCTAGGGAGTACAATAGCATGAGACTAAGCCCTTCTTCTTGTCGGGCCAGTTCTAAGATGGGAATATTGCGGTTGACAACTTTGGCGGCGACTTGTTGGTGGCTGTTGGCGTGATGCAATACTCTGACACTATCTAAACTGCTGGCTTCACTGTCGCTAAAACCTCGGTTTTGATACTGGATTTGCTCGTGGAAACGACCGAAATATCTAATTTCTGGGAGATTGCGAAACAAGCGAGTCATGTGTAGTGGAGTCATTCCCGCTTGTGGCTTGACTTCTGTTCTACTTATTGAATAAGCCAGCGCTTCTGGCTGGGATTTGAGGGTTTCTCTAAAATCTGCCGATCGCACAACTAACTCCTCATCTGCATCCAGCACTAAAATCCACTCACCCGTCACTAAAGATAAAGCATAATTCCGCGCCGCCGCAAAATCGTCGCACCACTCAAAATATCCCACTTTTGCTCCGTACTGACTGGCAATTTCCGGCGTACCGTCTTCCGAACCCGTATCGACTACAATTATTTCATCAACGTAGGGTTGAACGCTGGCCAAACAGCGCGGTAAATTCTCGCTTTCATTTTTGACGATCGCGCAAAAAGATAAAAATGGTTTTTGTCCGAGTGCTGGGCTAATGCTCATAAAATTAATACGGGATGCGGGAAACGAGCGAGACTTTAGTCCTTCTTAGGGAAGTTCTAAGGGGGAATTCAGTCCCCGTGTTCTTGAAAATGTGGTATTATAAAACTTCATTCAGTTTGTAAGCAGGGATAAGCGATTGTGATATTCTGTAATCAGGATGTTAAAAATAAAACTATCAAACTACGCTAAAACAATAATAAGTTACACAATCGCATAGCGAGGCGTTCAAGCCCTCTGGTGTTGCCACATCCGGCATGACAGACAGAAAGTGGTTTGATTATAGTTGACTACTCGCCACAATCGCCGAGCCCAAAGACAGAGGTTCAGAATGCAGCTAACAGAACGTCACATCATCAAATCTACCGAACACCGTTTTGCTCAGATTGACGAACTAGCTTTTAAATCGAAGAATCTCTACAATGCTGCCAATTATGCGCTCCGTCAAAGTTTCATTTATGGATGGGGCTACATCAATTACAACGAAATGAATCGCTTGATGAAATCTCACGAAGCTTACAAAGCAATGCCCGCAAAAGTAAGCCAGCAAATCTTGATGTTGTTAGATAAAAACTGGAAATCTTTTTTTGAAGCTCTCAAAGCTTACAAAAAAGATACCTCTAAATTTACTGGTCGTCCCAAACTACCGAAGTACAAAGAT
>NZ_JAHREU010000096.1:0-19248 GCF_020883145.1 Microcoleus sp. CAWBG27 | reverse complement strand
CTTTGAGGCTTCACTACACAAGAATTCTCAGACTGCTTTTAAGTCTTTGTCTGGACTAATTAGATTTTGCTGGCATCCATACATTCTGTTTCCCTCCTTGGTTTATATTAGCATAGTATTCTTGATTGAAGATTGAAATATGACTGTAAAACAACCAATACAAAAAAAATATTGAAGGCGGTTGAAACCGCTACCGACTTCCTCCTCATGTCTAAAAGCCAGAGGCTTCCGTCTCGTTTCTCGGTGAAAATTAGGGAAAATTCGCCCAAAAACAGGTACCAGCCCCAACACAAAGGTTAGGCTCGAATCCACAATTTGATATCAAAATTCAACGTCGCAGATTTACTGCGCTGCAAGTCATATCGTGTCCGGTCGATCGACGCACTATAAAATTGGTTCGTAGTGCGGACTTAAGTCCGCTCGCTTGTTGCGGACTTAAGTCCGCACTACAAACGGTTTTTTATGGTAATCGACCGGACATGATATCAATCTAAAATCTAAAATCTAAAATCTAAAATTGACTTGACTGGCGATCGATACTGTGGGAATTTGGAATTTTAAATTATCCAAAACTCCCAACAATCGATCGCCAGCGGTGGTATAATTACAGGTCGCCGCCTTTAGCTGCCAACAGAAAAATTACGATCGGGCCAGAAAGTACGACTGCTGCAAGCAAAGCTACTTGAATAATGAGCTGCAAGTTTACAGGGCCGCCACCGTTAAAAAGATCCGTTATAAAGTCCATGTGTCCTCCTGACTGTATTGACATACTCTCCGGCTTAAAAGCGCGGGGATTCTTAACACTTCATTGACCAATACTACCGAAATAGTTTTACTTAGTCTCCATGTTCGTTTTAAGTCGTGGCAATGCCCTATCCCGACTATATGTATCGTTTTGTTTGGGAAACATTAACAATACTTTTAATTTTGCTTCCAGGTTGGATTTTAACCATTGCCCTTCAGTCTTTCCCTGTGCTAGATCGGTCTCGGTTTCAACTCAAAATGAGTATATATCGCTGCAATCTTAGGCGGGTATTTCAACCAATTACATTATAGCATAAAGCCGTCCTAGAAGGACGGGGCTTTAAACCCAATCTGTTGGTAAGTCTAGAGCGATAAGAAAATCCGTTTCTGATTTTACCGGGCGATCGACCCTATTTTTTAATGAAGTTTACAAAAGTCAACAAAATGTAAAGAACGATCGACCTGCGGGCGATCGCAAATTCGGCTAACAAACCCTCACTTTGGGCGATCGTAAATTAGCCTGGTAGATCGATCGGCCTGCTTGGAGGCAAACCAGCCCGAAAAATCGACTCAGCAGTCAACCTCAATTCTGGGAAAGCCAGCGATTCAACTCTGTCATCGCCCCGAAACTGCTTTACCTCGTACTCCCCATCTACCAACTGGCAAACCGAAAGGGTGGGTTGCTTGGGATTGCCAATGAACTTGCGGCCGCCTAAACCGAGGTAGTCCACAATCCAGTATTCAGGGATACCCATTTCCTCGTAATCAGCAAATTTGAAATGGTAATCATCTTGCCAGTTCGTGCTGACGACTTCCACAGCCAGCCGCACCGAAGAACCCATCGTGATGATGGACTCTCTTTCCCAACGAGGTTCGTTTGCCAGAGATGCTCGATCTAGGACAATTACATCGGGCTGATAACCAGCCTCATCGCGAGTGGGTTTAAGCAAGCAGTCACCGGGGATGGAGTAGGGTAATTCGCGTCGGTCAATTTCAACTCCTACTTTTAAGCTGATAAAACCTGTAACACCCGAATGGCGGCCAGTTCCTAGAGGCATTTCGATAATTGCTCCATTGTGTAGTTCGTAGCGGCGGACAGAGTTCTCTGGATACCAGGCTGCGAACTCGTCAAAAGTGACTGTTTTGCGGATTGTTTGGGCTTGGATCATGGTGTTATTCCTCTGTTTTCTTACCCCGCCTGGTCTGAGTTGCAGACGGGGGTTTGGTTTCGGTGCGATCGGGGCTAGGGATGGCTCCGTATTTCGCTACGTAGTCCCTTGCAAAGTCCGTGACAACCTGGCTCATGTTTTTTCCTTGCCTTGCACAAGCGGCTTTAAATTCGTTCCTTAGCAATTCAGATATAAAAATTCGCAGTGAGATGATTTTCTCTTCAGAGTCTGACATGGGCAGTAGTGCAAGTTGTGCATTTACTGTCTATCTTCTCATTGCGTTGAGAGCGAATGCTAATTAAACTTTACTGCCAATACTTGCACAAATGTTAGTTAAGGCTATACTAACACTCACAGCCACAAAGGAGCATAAAACGGTTATCCCTACAGGAACAAGGGCTTGATGCCTTTCCCGGAGAGTGTTCGCAATCAAAAATCGAAGCGTCTTTTGACGAACTCCTCCTGTGGCGCTGGCACTTGGTATACTTAAAAGGCTTTAATCTCTTAAAGTTGGGCATTTTCGAGATGATGCTCCAAATCTAAAATCTAAAATCTAAAATCTAAAATCTAATTATGGCTACTTGGCGTTGCGTAAAGCAGTGCGGTGCTTGTTGTTACCTAGAACCAACAGAGCGCCCTGACCTAGACGAGTATTTATCTACAGAGCAATTGGCGCTCTACTTGAGCTTAGTGGGAGATGACGGTTGGTGTATAAACTTTGACAAAGAAACGAGGGAATGCGGAATTTATGCCGATCGCCCGCAGTTTTGTCGGGTAGACGAGGAAGTGTTTCAGGATATGTACGGAATTGAGCCTGCTGAGTTGAACGATTTTGCGATCGACTGCTGTTTGGAGCACATTGAAGATATGTATGGCGATCGATCTTTGGAGATGATTCGCTTCAACTCTGAAGTTGGAATTATCACCTTACCCGACAATTAACGGACTTGATGCCCCTGTGAGCTTTGTGCTTCCGAAGCATTTTTCAATCTAAAACCTAAAATCTAAAATCTAAAATGCTCTCCAGGTCGATCGCTCCAGAGAGTGTCAAAATAGACAAATCAAGGAAATATCGCGCAGATGAGTTGAGTCATGAGCAATCGAGAGGGTTTTACAGGCGGATTTATTGCGGGAGCCGCAGTTGGGGGCTTGGTGGGGGCTGTTTTGGGTGCGGTGCTATCCAGGCGCGCTGCTGAAGCTTTGCTGAGCGATCCTTCCGATGCCAAGATCAGAAAGATGCGCCAGAGGAAAGCCAGCCAACTCGAAGCCGAAGGGATGGAAGTAGCAAGGCTGAGTTTGGAAGATAAAATTGCCCAGCTAAATCAAGCAATTGATGACGTGCGACTGCAACTCGGCGATGTCAACGGTAACGCGACAGCCCACAACAGCGAAGGTTCGATCGCCCAAGACTCCTGAATAAGATTGAAGATTTTAGAGCACTCCGGGAGTAGAATGCGGGCGATCGACCAACTGTCGCACATTTCTCTGTTCAACTTTCCCATTAAAAACCAAGGCAAAAGGAAAAACGAACCACAAAATTGCTCTGCCTCTACCCTCTGTGCCTTCCCTCTCCCGCAGCTATGCTAAACTCAAAGTTAAAGTGTCTTTCATTCAGTTGACAGTTGACAGTTGACAGTTGAGGGCAACCTCTACCTGGAAGTCCGAGGATTGGAGTAATGAATCGTCTTCTTTTAATTTCTCCCTAAAACGAAGAGGCTTTCAACCAATTATTTCTGGCAAACTTTACTCAAACGAGAACCAAAATTTATGAGTTATTCCATAGGCCTTTTGGCAAACACGCTAGCGACATTTCTGCAAATCTATATAGCCCTGATGATTATTAGGGTACTGCTAAGCTGGTTCCCTAACATCAATTGGTACGATCCCCCGTTTTCGATTTTGAGTCAGTTAACAGATCCTTATCTAAATCTCTTCCGCTCAATTATTCCCCCCTTAGGAGGGATTGACTTTTCTCCAATGATTGCGTTTTTTTTACTTCAGTTTGGATCGCAATTTCTAATCGGTCTTTTGGGCAGCTTGCAAACCGCTTTTTAGTGAGAAAAGCTGATTTTTTTCAAGCATCTAGTCTCAACCGCTGGCAGATATTGCCCGTCACTAAAATTTGAGATTGGAGATTTTTACACGAACTCCCCAGTTTTTTACCGGGGAGTTCTTCGTAGATGAGAGTTGAGAAATTGAAAGCAATTCAATCACCTCATATCATGTCCGGTTGATTACCATAAAAAACGGTTCGTAGTACGGACTTAAGTCCGTCCGCTTTCCGGTGGCGGACTTAAGTCCGCACTACGAACCTATCTAATTGCGGTTAATCCATCGGACACGATATCAAACATAGAATCTCACTGAATAGCAGGGGTTTGAAGCCCTTACTCATCAAGGCAGATTGCGATCGGAACGGAGTTTAAATCTCGGTTCTGATCGCTTCGCTGTCAACTGTCAACTGTCAACTGTCAACTGTCAACTGTCAACTGTCAACTGTCAACTGTCAACTGTCAACTGTTTAAATCGTTTGACTAACGGCGAACGACGCCAGTAAAACCTGTAGCTTTAAACTGCTTGAGCTGCAAAGGTGTTCGTTGATTGGCTGCAACCGAAATTCTGAGCTGAAAATCGCTAATTCCAGGAGGAACTTCTTCGATAGAACCTAAGCGAGTCCGGTTTTGCATCACTGGATTTTCATCTGCATCATAAATGCGACCAAAAATATCAGCATTAACGACAGGTTTGCCGCTCGTATTTTCAGCTTTCCCAGTAATCAAAAAGCAATTAGCTTCCATAGAGCTACCGCTGGTAACTGTGCCTTCTGCCATTTCTGCCGGACATTCGCGATAAGAAAGATCGGAAAGTTTAATTGGCGTGAGAGCCCAAGCTGGTGGAGTGATTACCAAACTCAAAATTGCGATCGCGCAAGTGGCAAAAAGAAGACCGATAGCTCGAAATTTCATAAAATTGCAGCGTAAGTATATTTTACTCAGCTTAGCGCGAATTCAAGGTCAAATTCTTAACCTCCTCGGGGAAACAGCACTGCCGTGTCCGCCTCCCGGAGGAGACTGCATTGCTGTAGGGAAACGGCATTAGCCTAAGCCTAAATGTTGGCGCAGGGCTTGGCGCATCACATCCACAGGGACAGATTCTGTATCCAGCCAAATTTTCAAGGCGGCGGCTCCTTGTTGAACTAGCATTTCTAGTCCGTCAATCGGTATTGCCCCGCGAAGCTGTGCATCTTTGAGAAACTGAGTAGGATTCGGGGTGTAAATGAGATCGTAAACGATCGCACCTGCGGAAATTCGATCGAGCGCAGCAGCAGCAACCGGCGACTTTTCCCCGTGCGGGTGCATTCCTACAGGAGTTGTATTCACCAGCAAATCCGCCTGCGAAATCAACATTGACAAATTATCCCAACTATGCACCTGCAAATTCTGCACCGGCATCGGAGAATTAACCCAACTCTGCTGAAATTCCGCTAAATTGGGGGCGCTGCGGCCGACAACGTGAATCTCTGCAAATCCCAATTGAGCGCATCCAGCCACAACAGCCCTCGCCGCCCCGCCATTCCCCAAAATTACCGCTACTTTCTGACTCCAATCGGAAGCCCCCCTAGCCCCCCCTTGGTAAGGGGGGGGACATGATTCCTCGGAACCTCCCCTAGCCCCCCCTTGGTAAGGGGGGGGACATGATTCCTCGGAACCTCCCCTAGCCCCCCCTTGGTAAGGGGGGGGACATGATTCCTCGGAACCCCCCCTAGCCCCCCCTTGGTAAGGGGGGGGACATGATTCCAAAGTTCCCTCTTGCTCCCCCCCTTGGCAAGGGGGGGTTGGGGGGGGTAAATTTGGCTTTTGGTAGGGGGGGGTTCGCAGCGGCGCGAGAAAGCCTTCTACGTCGGTATTTGTGCCGCACCAACCTTTGTCAGTGCGGTAGACGGTGTTGACTGCGCCGATCGCCCGGGCGATCGGAGAAACCTCGGCCAGCAGCGGTAAGATTGCCTGTTTGTGAGGAATCGTGATGCTAAATCCCCGAAGGTCGATCGCAGCAAATCCTGCCAGCGCAGCCTTTAAATCCTCTGGTTTTACCGGAAACGGCAGGTAAACAAAATCGACACCCAAGTGAGAAATGGCAGCATTGTGCATCGCCGGCGACAGAGAATGTGCGATCGGATAACCAATTACTCCGAGCAGTTTAGTAGTGCCTTTAATCATAGTTTGAAGGAAGAAGGAAGAAGGAAGAAGGAAGAAGGAAGAAGGAAGAAGGAAGAAGAAGGAAGAATAAAACTAATTTTTGTAAATTTATTGTACAGCTTTTTTTGGGCAGATATTTAAAATTATTATTCAACTCAGTTACATAAAACTATGGACTTGTGTGCAGGTAAAATGGTTTGTAGTGAGGACTTTAGTCCGCTCATTTATGCGGACTAAAGTCCTCACTACAAACCTAGTTAATTGGGCGTCTTTAATCTTTTACGAATAAAAGTTATTTAGCCGCATTTTTCTGTATCCCGAAACTCCTTCGCGTCAGCCAAAATCGGATTGACATCAAACCAGTAATCCTCGCCGTAACGGTACTCAAATACCCAAAGACTGCGGAGCAAAATTTGGTATTTAGTTTCACCATTCACTGTTTTGGTAGCAGCTACTTGGCGGAGTAATTGCCACTCATCAGGTTCGATCGCCAAAGTAAGCTGGTGACGGCGTTGGACAATCACATTTTCCAAAGTTTCCCGCGACACAGGAGGGTCTTGTTTTTGCAGACAGCTATAGAGTAGTTGTAACAAATTGCGAACGTGACCCCCGCTAACTCGACAGAGGCGATCGAGAGTTTCGGCAGAATCGAAAATTTTGCCAACCAAAGCATAGCGCTGCGACGCCTCCACCGTCGGAAAAGCCCGCGCCAGAACCATCTGTCGCAGCAATTCGACACCCTCTGCACACTCAGAAGCGTCATTCAATTGCACCGGCACCATCGGCAAAACCTTTGGATCTACCCCGAAGCGATTGCTAAGCTGACCTAAGTCGTTAGAGAAAATCAGCACCAAAGGAATTGTATACACGACATGACAGTTTAGTCTTGCCAACTGCTCTCCGCGATCGACAAACAGATATTCCGGCTGCATCCGCCCCGTTGGTTTCGCGCACAGGTGTATGCGATCGAGATTGTCGATAATTACCACAAGTCCCTGTTTACCTTGGCGCTTGAGTTCTTGATTAGCCGGTTCCAGCAACTCCTTATTGAGCGCATCTAAAATTACATTAGTCCGCGGCTCCAAATATTGCCGTAACTCCGATCGCAAATTCGGAGCATCTTTCGCCTTAGCAGTAATTTTGCCAATACCCAAAGACAAAGAAAACTCTCCATCCGTGCTAGCATTTACCTCACCCAAACCGGGGACAGAAGCTCCCGCTTTCAGATCTATTTGAGTTTGAAAAACATCAGCAACTCCCTTGAGCAAAGCTTTAAAACCCGTCGGTTGCAGCTTGATTTTCATTTTCTCAATGCTTTCGCTCACCTGACGCGCCACGCTCAACAAAATGTCAGTGATATCGACATCAGCCATGTCTAAATCTTTACTCGACTCAAAATAAACCACATGAAAACCTTGCTCCTGCAATTGAGCTTGCAGCCGCAGCAATTCTGTGGATTTCCCCGAGCCGATGTGACCGGTAAATAATTGACAGGTAGGTACATCGGGCGAGAGACGGCTGATGGTGCGCTCCAATTGTTCTACGATTGTGCCGCCCCGCACTGACGAAAAATCGATATAGTATTGTCGGTCTTCTTGATTTGCTACTGCCAGGGTGTAGCTGGGATTGCAGGCCGTATAAAATTTCTGTAAATTTAGTTCCATACCCTGTTCTCTGTTTTATAATATTATGCCCTAAGAGCTTCTTCATTGAGCAATTTGACCAATCCGCACAAATTCCTAGTTTTTTTTAATGTTTTACTTGTTTGTCAATATCTAAATGTATATCGGAATCCGCAATTAGAAATCCCACCTATTTTTTGCAGTCACGGAATGAACAAAAGTCAGTAATAACTTGATTGGATCGAGCGTGAGGACTTGAGTTCTCTCCAAAATCCGAGGACTCAAGTCATCACCACTAACAGATTGATTGCCGAGGATTTGCCGAACAGCATCTGACACAGGCGATCGCGAATTTGTCTGCTAAAATCAAAGACGAACAGTGGGCGGTAATGTTCTCCAGTAAAATTGGGTATTTGAGTAGGGTTAACCGAATGTAGAAAGGGCGAGCACTTGCACTCGCCCCGATCGATTATCTAGTGAAGATTGGCGGGAATCTCCAACCTCAAATTTAATTGCATCAGCAAATCCCGTAACTGATTTCTCACCGAGCAAGATTAATTTGCCGAAACTATTGGCTGTACCGATTCACCAGATTTCCAAGTGCTATTTTGCATTAATTAATTCTACCATTCGTTCGCCTACACCTCCTGCGGAAGCGGGATTTTGACCTGTGACGAGTCTCTCGCTCGCCACAACACAGACTTGAAAATTAGGAACCTTGGTAAAATTCGCCCCGCGTTCGATTAATTTTGACTCCAGCAAAAACGGAACTATTTCAGTCAATCCCACAGCAGCTTCCTCTTCATTCGTAAAAGCAGCCACCGTCTTGTCAGCAACCAGGTATGTACCGTCAGACAGCTTAATATTGACTAACGCCGCAGGCCCGTGACAGACAGCACCGACAACGCCACCTGCTTCATAAATAGCAGCAGCAATCTGGGCCAGTCGATCGTTATCAGCGAAATCCCACATCGTCCCGTGTCCGCCAGCATAGAAAATAGCGCCGTATTCTGCGGGGTCAATTTGTGCGGGATTGAGCGTATTTTCGACTCGCGAAACTTGTTCCGAATCGTCTAAAAAAGCCTTATTTAGGGGGTCTTCCAAATCAATCCCAACCATCGGAGCCTTCCCGCCTTGAGGACTCACAAAATCTACCGTTAATCCAGCGCGATTAAATGCGTCCAAGGGATGGGTTACTTCTGGGAGATAGAAACCAGTTTCTTTACCAGTATCGCCCAGTGTATCGTGGCTGGTCAAAACAATCAGAACTTTTTGGCTAGTCATAATTTATGTCTTTTGTGGGTGTCTTTGTGCCTGTTGTTTTTATCCTAGGTCGAATTCATCTAAAATACAAATTATAAAAGTTGCGTGTAACTATAAATATATTTATGATCAGCTTTGAGTGGTATCGCAGCTTTATCGAGGTTTACCGCGCGGGCACTGTATCCGGCGCAGCCCAAGTTCTCCACCTCACCCAACCTGCTGTCAGCCAACACCTCGCAGCCCTAGAGTCAGCTTTGGGAAATCTGTTGTTTCAAAGGACTCCGAGACGGATGGTGCCGACGGATGCGGGAAAAAGACTGTATACTCAAGTTGTAGGTGCGATCGAGAAACTCGAATCAATTCCCCACAAAAACTCCACCGCCGAAACACCGCAAACCATCAGAATCGGTACACCACAAGAATTTTTCACCGAGCAAATTTTGTGTAAGTTACCTCAGGGCGATTCCCTACGGGATAGCTTCGCTTCACGCACTTTTTACACGATACAATTTGGACTAACATCGGAGTTAATCCAACAACTGAAAGCCGGAAAGCTAGACATCGTAATTGCTACCCAAAAAATCACCTTATCCGATATCGAATATGAACTACTATTCCAGGAGAACTTCTGGCTAGTCGGGCCACCAAATACTGCGATTCCGATCGCAGAAGGAATCAGTCAAGCAGATTTAAACCCACTATCTCAATGGCTGTTAACCCAAGATTGGATTGCTTATAGTGAAGAATTGCCCATCGCCCGCCGCTTTTGGCGCGCGGTGTTTGGCCGAAGAATCGACATTCAACCCAAATTAATTATCCCCGATTTAAGGGCGATTAGACAAGCCGTAGAATGTGGGTTTGGTTTTAGCGTGCTTCCCGATTACTTGTGTGCAAATTCGGTGACAGAAAATCGCTTGACACTTGTACTCAAACCTGCACAAGCTGTTACCAATCGGATTTGGCTGGCTTTTCGTAAATCTGAAAGACAGTTGCCAAAAATCCAACGGATGTTAGAATTGTATCAGTTTCAATGAATAAAATTTAAGCGACAACGAATGGCAAAAGTTATTGCAGTTACAGAAGCTATTAAAAGTCTGGCTGAGGCTGAATCAAAGTTGAATTTGAGCCGAACCGAGGATGAGGCTTTTTTTACAGAATGGCAATCCGAATTGCCAAGTCTCAGCGATTCTGAACAGACTGCTTTAGACACGCTACGACGTAGATTACTATATCATAGAGCCGATGGAGAATTATTAGAAGGGGCAGTGACATTGCTGGTAGCATCACCTTTGTTGGAATTGGCGGGATTCTACGATCCACCTTTCAGGATGAAAGCTGAAGCTGCTATCGAAATTGTCATTGATGATGGGGAAGAAACGATGCGCGGACGAATTGATATCTTGATTTTGCTTCAGCAGCTTTGGGTAATGGTTTTGGAGTGCAAGAAGACTACGATTTCCACGCGATCGGCATTACCCCAAGCATTAGCATACATGATGGCAAATCCTGATTTAGATAAACCGAGATTTGGGATGTTGACGAATGGCGATGATGTGTTATTTGTGAAACTGATGGCTCAACCTACACCCGAATACGGGTTATCGCGGGCATTTTCGATTTATACTGTACGAAGTGAATTGCGATCTGCTTTTCAAGTTTTGAAGCATTTAGGACAAGGTATCGCTACTGCCTAAGTTTTGTTTTGGATTGATTGCTGTGGGCGATCGCTAAAAGATATCAAATCGGTTCTATATCTCCAAGTGATATCCGCCCTGGAAATGAGCGGGTATCAACTCGCTTACTACACCTCAGCAGGCTGTTTTTCTTGAGTCTTGAGCCACTCCGTTGCCGATTTCGATTCAGCCTGCGCGTCCTCCGACTGGGTAGCTAGCCACTCCTGATAAGCCTTTTCATCACCACCAAAGGAAGCTAGGGATGGAGCAAAGCGGTGAGCCTTTTTCATCCAGACATCTTCAGGTGTTAAAGGCTTATAAGCGCAGTAGCAAATGCAAATTGTATCAAACCCTGCACCATAGGGAGGCGGGATTTCTGGGGTGTATTCTTCCACCCGAACAACTTCCCAGCCACTATCTCGAAAGGAGTCACGCTGTTCTGGCACAGTTTCCGTCAGTCGGTATCCGATCGCAGGAGCAGGTTTGCCACTACAGTCGTAGTGTTCGGCAATGGTGTCGATCAAAGAGGGTACTGAATCCACATTTGCAATGCGGTAAAATGACTTTCCGATTTGTGTCTCAGTTTTCTGACGGTACTTTGCAATTTCACCTTTATCCGCTTTGAACAGAATCAGTTTACGCATCTTCTTTGTCCTCGTTGAAGTAGTCGCCTTGCGTTAAATCTATGCGAGAGGGTGGAAACTCGCAGTAGCAGACTCTCTCTTTCCTCACTCTGCGCTCTCTGCGCCCTCTGCGGTTAAAAACTCCAAATCATACCAAAAAAAAGGCCGGTAACTATACCAGCCCTTCAACTAATTTTAGACGTTAAACTAGCAGTAATCTAACATCTCAAACTTCAAATCAATCTAGCTTCTGTCAGTAACAGCCGCAGGCTCAAAACTCGGAACCACAATCTCACCATTCTGCTTAGTCAACTGGTTGTACAGTCTTTCAGTATTCGGGAAATTCGCAGCAGGTAGAGTCGGGAAGCGACGATAAGGAACAACATCCTCACCAAAAGCCTCAGCATATTCAACGCTATTCAACATCGCATTGATAAAGCCCTTAATCCCTTTACTAGCCAAGATTTGGTTGTAAGTCCGAATCTCCGCTTGATTGCGAGGAGCGCGGCCCAAGAAGTGCTTCGTACCCAACTCAATCACCTTAGTATTTGGATAAGGTGCGTAGAATTGTTTGACGTACAGCGGCGAGCAACCCAAACCTTCAATGAACTCCTTGAGATTGATTTCATTGTTGCCAAGTTTGCTTTCCAAAGCTGTGAATTCATTCTTCACAACGTAGGGATTCAAATCGCGTTCAAAAACTTGACGGTAAGCAGCTTGAATTAAAGTTTTCAAAGCAACCTTGTCCGAAGTAGTCGTCAGCTTGAACACCTTAGTTTGTTCGCGACGCTTGCTCACACCTTGAGCAATCCGATTTTGCAACTCGGTATCACCCCGATCGAGCGCAGTGCCCAATTCAACAAACCGAGGAGTTTCAGGAGTCGGATCGGCGTTGACCTTTTTCTCGCCAAAGGAACCCGATCGCATTGTCCGCATCGACAAACCAGCCGGAGTCAGATAGCGCTCGTAGGGCACTGTATCTTCGCCAAAAGCTTCGTTGTACTCCAGACTGTCGATCATTTGATCGACCAGCGCGTAGAAACCCTTCTTAGCGCAAATGTCAAAGTAAGCGTTCATTTCCTGACGGCCATAGGTAGGGCGGCCCAGGAGTCGGCGGTGAATATACTCGATCGCCTTACAAACATAAAGCTTGCTCCAGTACATATTCCGGAACACATCGGATTTCGCCAACATCCGAATAAACTCGCGCATCGGAATGTCGCCGTTTTCCAGCTTAATTTCCGCCACCTTTTGGCGCTGGCCGTCGAACACATCGCGACCGAACACTTGCAGATAAGCAGCCCGAATCACCGCTTGGGTGGAACTTTCGGTATATTTGACACTGGAAGCATTGCTGTAGCTGCTGGAGGCGCCGCGGGCAGTTTTCTTGGAAGCTACATAGTTGCTGGGTAACTGGTCTAGTTTAAAGACCTTGGGGCCCAGAGAACCAGGAGCCGCACCGCGAGCCGCCGGGTTGCTCAATTGATTGTCAATCCCCGCACCTTGACGGATCAAGATCCGGCGAGTGTCTTTGCCGAAGGGAGCTGGACGGTTCTTGGGGTTGCGAGTTTCTTGCGGGAAAATCGCACCGAACTGAATTTCCAGCGGATCGTTACCAATACCGTAAACGTGCTGGTCTGGTAGAGGCTGGGTGTAGCCTGCGAACAAGGTGATGAACTGAGGAACCTTGCGGAAAGGAGCGCTGAAATTGAACAAATCAATTTGCGGGCCCCAGTTGCGACATTCCTGAGCTTCCTGGCCCAAACCGCGCAGGTAAGGCACCGTTTCTTCACCGAAGTAGTCGGAATATTCCTGAGAATAAACCATCGCGTCTACGAGGGCTGCCAAACCGCCTTTGGTGACGATCGCAAAATACTTGCTAAATTCTTCTCGCGAGCTCAAACCGCGGCCGAGGAAGTGGCGGGCGGCGAGTTCTACAGCGCGGCTGTTAACAAACGGTTCGTAGAATTGCTGGCGGTACAGAGGAGATTTACCCAAACGGCGGATAAACTCTTTCATCGAGATTTCGCCGTTTTTGACCTTGGATTCCAGGTCAGAAATGCTTTGGCTGTAAGCGCGGGTAATATCGCGCTCAAAAACTTGACGGTAAGCTGCTTTGATTACTTCAATCTTTTCAGCCGACGACAGACCGGTCTTCATGACGAACTTCGCCCGATTTTCCGCCGCGTTGAAGTAGATTTGAGGCAGTTGCAGCCCTTGCTGGTCATTGGTTTCGCGCTGACGCACCTTGGGTGAAGGTGTGGGAGCTTTGAATTCTGCAATCGCTACGTCAAAATACTGTGCGACGATCGTGCGTGCGGCATCATCATTTTTGAAATAGTTCAAGGATGCAGCCTTCATTTCCTGCATTGCCACAATTGTCGCCGCCGACGAGCAAGCATTTTCGATAATTTCCCGCAATCCGCGGACATTTACCGAAATAATGTTCGGGTCGCCAGCAACGATCGCGTAGGTAATATAACGCAAAAACCAGCTCAAATCCCGCAGAGATTTGGTCATGTTGCTCGGGCCGTAGCGCGAGACATTAATCGGCTGGAATCCTGCTGGGATTGGGCCACCGCCGCCGCCGTTAGTAGAAAACAGATTTCCCAAGCCCAAGAATCCGCCGCTACCTGAGCCTTTGCTGCCGCCGCCGCCGCCTGCGCGACCTTCAACATAAGTAACAGTTCCCAGTTTCATGCCTTCAGAGACATTTACCGAACCGCCGCCGCGAGTAGCGCCAGCCATAGCCATCACAGGTTCTGCTGGTCTTTCCAAAAATGCCAGCGGGGAACCGCCGACAAAAATCCGGTTGGCTGCGCGGGATACTATGAGTTCCGAGTTTCTGGTCAGCGTCTCAGAAATCGCGATCCGAAGACCACCGGAACTGAAATAACTTGCCAGTTCGCTGAGTTCGCCCCGCTGTAGGAAGCGGTCTTGCTGTTCAGCTTGCGAAATCGTTGCGACTGGTACAGTTTGATATAGTTGCGGACGCGCAACTGAGCTTCCACCACTTGCTTTTACAGTCATTAGACTCCTTCGCTCCCTATCTAAATCGTTGCAGCATTTACCCAGACTAACCTTGCCTTCTGATGCAGGTAAAATTAGGTATTTTTGCTTTGTTTACTTTTTGCCTTCACCTGTCACGAGGTTGGGGCGCTTACTTTCTTAGATTAAAATGTTTTGGTTTCATCTTTCGTCCTGCCGGGAAATGTCCGACCCGAAGACACCGACGGGGCACTCCCTGCGCGCTTGCTTCGCCTGTACATTCCTGGAAAAAATACTTGGCAGGATAGCTGACTCCTGCGACGATCGCAGCAAGTGCCCTCAATTCAGGAAAAAGAAAATCCAAAATTTCCTTCTGCCTTTTTCTCTTGCCTTTTACTTTCTGCCGAAAGACGCCGCTGCCTTACCCGAAAGCTCAGCATTGGGTGATTGACAGTCCTCGTTTGTTAAAAAGCCTGCCGAGATTTATTGTATAGATTTAAGAGAGCTTATATGAGAAAAAATGATAAGTTTTATTACGCTAGCGCTGTCAGTGGTCAGTTGTCACTTGTCAGCGGTCAGTTGTCAGTCCAATCCCCATCCCTGAGCCCAACTCAAGACTCAAAAGAATTCCCTAACCTATGGAAACTTCACCCGATATCAGTGCCGCCGTTCGCCGCCTTTACGATACTTTCCCTTTTCCGCCCGATCCTTTGTCGGATGAACCGCCCCCAGGCTACAACTGGCGCTGGAGTTGGCCTGATGCTTACAATTTTTGCACGGGGCACAAGCCACAAAAACTGGATATTCGGATTTTGGATGCTGGCTGTGGCACGGGTTCGAGCACGGATTATCTGATTCACCTGAATCCTGAAGCTTCCGTGACGGCGATCGACCTTAGTTCCGGTGCTTTGAAGGTAGCACAAGAACGTTGTAGGCGATCTGGTGCGCGAGAAGCCGATTTTCGTCACCTCAGCTTGTACGATGCCGATCGACTCGAAGGCGAGTTCGATTTGATCAACTGCGTGGGCGTGTTGCATCATTTGCCAGATCCGATTCGCGGCATTCAAGCGCTGGCGGCGAAGTTGGCTCCTGGTGGCTTGATGCACATTTTTGTTTATGCTGAATTGGGCCGTTGGGAAATTCAATTGATGCAAAGGGCGATCGGGCTTCTGCAAGGCAACAACAAAGGCGACTATCCCGATGGTGTGAAAGTCGGCCGTGAAATCTTTGCTTCCCTACCAGAAACCAACCGACTTGTCAAGTACGAAAAACAGCGTTGGGCAGGAGAAAATCAGCGAGACGAATGTTTTGCGGATATGTACGTTCACCCGCAGGAAATTGACTACAACATCGAGACTTTGTTCGAGTTAATTGACGCTTCTGGATTAGAATTTATCGGTTTTTCAAATCCGGGATATTGGCAGTTAGAAAGACTTTTGGGCAAAGCACCGGAGTTGATAGAAAGAGCTCAGGGTTTGACGGAACGGGAGCTTTATCGATTAATTGAATTGTTGGATACGGAAATCACTCATTACGAGTTTTTCTTGGGGAAAAAGCCTGTTAATAAGATTGATTGGTCGGACGATAAAGCACTTTTGGCGGCAATTCCAGAGTTGAGTGTTTGTATGCACGGTTGGCCTAGTCAACAGGTGTTTGATTGCAACTACCAATTGGTCAATTTGTCAAGTGCTGAATTTGAGTTTTTGCAAGCTTGTGCACCCCCCCCAGCCCCCCCTTGCCAAGGGGGGGAGAAAGAGATACAGAAAACTGTGGGAGAGATTTTGGCGGATGTGGAGATGGGATTGGATGAAGTGCGATCGATCTTATCAAAACAACTCATATTGCTGACACCAAGATAATTCGGCGGTTGAAACCGCTTCTACACAAACAAAGTCGGCCTCCGCCGACTGAAGAGTGGTAGGGTGCGTCAGTTAGGATTATTTTTGCTAAAATCGAGAATATACGAACTGACGCACCTTACAAGTTTCAGTTACTGACTCCCGGTAAAATCCAAAATCCAAAATCGAATGACTTTTCAATTTCCAACCGCAGTCAAAGAGCGTCTTCAGGCATCGCCCTCACAGATAGCCGATTTTTGCCAGCGCTGGAATATTATTGAGTTAGCATTATTCGGTTCAATCCTGCGAGAGGATTTTCGTCCCGACAGTGATATAGACATTCTAGCAAGCTTTGCCCTCAATACTTCTTGGAATCTTTTCGACTTTCTCCAAATGCAAGAACAGTTAGAAGGTATGTTGGGGCGCGACATAGATTTAACTCAAAAACAACAGATAAATAATCCTTTTAGTAGAGCTGAAATCCTGGCAACTTGTCACATCATCTACTCTGAAAATGGCACTATTTCCAGTTTATACTTTTCAGTTAAACCAGCAAATCTAACTATGCAAGCAGACAATAGAAATAAGGCTGCACTTTGGGATATGATAGAAGCAATTAAGCAAATAATGGAATTTACCGCTAACTCATCCTGTGCAGAATACCGAGTAAATAGGATGGTGCAGCGGGCTGTTGAAAGAGAGTTTGAAATTCTCGGCGAGGCTGCTAGGAGAATTTCGGAGGAATTCCGTCAAGCTAATGGTGATATTGATTGGCGCAATATTATTAACTTGCGGAATCTGATTGCTCATCGGTACGATCGCGTGGAGCCAGACACTCTCTGGAATATCATTGTCACAGTGCTGCCCGGTTTGCTAAGCCAGTTAGAATTGCTGCTGCCACCGCTGCCGCCAGATGTGGAATTACCTGATTGAATCCGTGGGACAAATCCCAAATCCCAAATGGATTGACACCGGCCCCCAAATCTGGATACTCTTTGAAATTAGAGGTTGCTTTGCTTGTAGAGGAAGTGGCCCGCGTCGCCCAAAAATCTAGTTGCACTGCCCAAAGCTGTTACTAGCAGCAATGGACAGCTAACCGCCAAACTGGTATCAGCAGTCTGGAGGCTAACGGAGTATCTTAACACTCTCTGTAGCCGCCCTGCTATGTCTTGAAATGCGGGGCGGCTGGGTTTTTGGGTTTTTCTAGAAAACCCAAAACCAGGAGAACATAATGATGTCACAGGAATTCTTGCCTGACGATCGCGAATCCGATCGCCCAAATGACGACTCAGCAACATCTGAACAGGATGTGCTGTGTGTAACAGTCACAGGTTCGCCCCAGGCTGTCAGGGAAACCATACTCACCTTGTACCGCCTGGGATTTGCGGAAGTGGGTGATTGGAGTCAGCTACAACGTGCAGCTAATCCGAAGCAAGTGATGAGTGTGCTGATTCGGCGTCGTAAGCGCAAAGCCTAGGTGTTTGCTCGTTCCCAGGCTCTAGCCTGGGAACGAGTTAAGAAGACCAACAAATCTCGGGCACGTTACTTTACTAAATCAGGACAAGAGCATATCCTAATTTAGAGGCTGAAACATCTATAAAAAAAGCTAGGCGGGGAAACTCTATTTTCCCAGTCTAGGGCTTGTAACCATTGCAGCTACGTCAGAATACTGCAACTCCCCGATTCGCCTTCGCCTACAATCAAAAGTTTGACTTAGCTGAGTTCTTCTGTATCGTTGGAATCACGGGTTTGGAAGTAGAAGTCGAGAATGGTAAACAAATCGCCTGGTTCGTAAGACTCTTCGCCTTGGAGAATTTCGGGAGGAATTGGGATCGGATTTCCCCGTAAGTCGAGTATTTCCAGCTTTTCCATGTCACGAATCGCCTCCGGGATTTCAGCAATCTGATTGTCACGGAGGTAAAGCCATCTCAGATTGGACAGTTGACCGAGCGCTTCTGGGATAGAGGTAATCTGATTGTGACTAAGGGAAAGGTTCGTCAGGCTAGACAGTAGACCAAACGTATTTGGGATGGAGGTAATCTGATTGTGACTAAGGGAAAGGTTCGTCAGGTTAGACAGTAGACCAAACGTATTTGGGATGGAGGTAATTTGATTGTAATGGAGGAAAAGCGTTGCTAGGTTAGACAGTAGACCAAACGCTTCCGGAAGAAAACTAATCTGATTCTCCTCGAGTCGCAGCGATGTCAGATTGGACAATTGCCCAAATGTTTCTGGCAGGGAGGTAATCTGGTTGCCCCAGAGATTAATCTCTCTCAGATTCGACAGTTGCCCAAATGTTTGTGGGAGGGAGGTAATCTGATTACAGCTAAGAGAAAGCTCTCTTAGATTTGACAGTTGCCCGAAGGCATCTGGAATTCCAGTAATCTTATTATTCCAGAGGTCAAGCGATGTCAGATTCGACAATTGCCCAAGCACCTCTGGGATTTCGGTAATCTTATTACGACAGAGGTCAAGTTTTGTGAGACTCGACAGTTGACCAATTGCATCTGGAATTTGGGTAATTTGATTTTCACGTAGTGAAAGGTGTTTCAAATGTCTACAACTGAAAATTTCACGTGGCAATTCTTTCAGATCTAGTCGTGACAAATCTAGTTCAGTCAATTTTTTAACGGCAACTTGCTCAATTCTTTGGACTGCTTTTTCTCGTATCATCCCCTTTATCTCCCCATAGTATTCATTTTATGATGACAATTAAATCTAGCTTATGGGGAAAAATGACAGGAATCAGGATACGACCCCAAAAAAACACACTAATGCGGTTTCCCCAAAAATTAATCGGGCAATAAATATGTTCAAGGAAGGCAAAGAGCATTTTCTGAGTCCAGACTGAAAAGTGCTACAGCTACATCAGATTATTCCTATTTTCCCATCTATGACTTGCAACCATGGGAACTGCGTTGTAATAGGCACCACACTAGACAAGCGCTAGTAATATACTAGACAAATGCTAGTAACATACTAGACAAGTGCCTGGGCAAGCAGTTCGGGAGCATCCCGGTTTTGAAAAAGCCTCAAATAGCCAAGAGATCGTTCAGGTAAGCACAACGAAGTTTTAGCATTTGATTGACATTTTTTTTCAACCATTGAGCTCCGGAGATTTTCAACCTTCTA
>NZ_JAHREU010000095.1:0-19576 GCF_020883145.1 Microcoleus sp. CAWBG27 | reverse complement strand
TTCTATCGCTTTCGCCTGGTTTACTGAACCATGTAACTGTAGTTAATTAGATCGTGTCTTCTCTGTTTAATCATCATGAGTAAGTGTCAGTAACATTGTACCTCATCTTTCTGAGAAAGGCTATAGCCTTTCTCAAAAAGATGAGGTATAACAGACAGCTCATATAACTACTAAACTTAGGGGGCTAAAGCCCAACAACGTACCTCATTTTTGTGATAACCGCTATATGTTGACAAATTGTGCAATAATTGCTGTACAATTGGCGAAAATCTCAGTAGTGGCAGTGCTTCGCCTTGTTTGCAATTAATCGCCAGCAGTCAGTCATTGGTTAAGAATTACCAAAAGCGCGATCGACATTTAGATGAAACCTTTAATAACAGGTGGTTTCAGCGTTTTTTAGTGACGCTGTTCCTAGGTGGCCAAGTCTTGCTGCGCCTACTTCAAGGCAAAGTTGACCGCCGCAAAATCATGGAACATTTAGTCACAGTAGGCTTGGATTCTTTGCGCTCCGTGCTGCTAATAGCCTTTTTTGCAGGGATGATTTTTACTGTTCAATCCGCGAGAGAATTGATTCGGTTTGGGGCGGTTGGGGCGGTGGGAGGTGCTTTTGCAGTGGCATTTTGCCGCGAATTAGCACCAGTTTTAACAGCGGGCGTGGTGGCGGGACAAGTAGGTTCTGCCTTTGCCGCAGAGATAGGAGAAATGCAGGTGACGGAACAAATAGACGCCCTGTATATGTTGAGAACAAATCCCGTTGATTATTTGGTAGTCCCGAGGGTGATAGCTTGCTGCGTCATGTTGCCGATTTTAACAATTTTTTCGGTGGCGGTGGGAATTTTGGGCGGGCTGTTTGTGGCGGTTAATTTTTATGAGTTGGAACCTTCGGTATTTTTGGAATCGGTGCGGACTTTTTTGGGGGCTTGGGATTTAGTAACTGTGGCGATTAAGAGTGTAATTTTTGGGTTGATAATTGCGCTTGTCGGTTGCGGTTGGGGGTTGACGACGGCGGGCGGAGGGAAAGGGGTAGGCCAAGCTGCAACGGCTGCGGTGGTGACTTCTTGGGTGTTTGTTTTTATAGCAGATTTCTTTTTATCGTTGTTGCTGTTTCACGAGTTGGGAATTACGAGAAACTGAGGTTAATTGTTGTTAGAAGACTCGGCGGTTGAAACCGCGTTTATGATTCAACTTGTAGGGTGCGTCAGTTGGCAAATTCTGGATTGCTAAACTACTAACTCAAACTGACGCACCTACTCAATTACTAAGGTTAATCGATTTTCCATTTTTCGATTTGAGATTTTATATCGTGTCCGGTCGATTGACCGCGATAATATCCGTTCGTAGTGCGGACTTCAGTCCGCAGCATATTGCGGACTGAAGTCCGCACTACGAACAGTTGTTTGTTATAGTAATCGACAGGACATGATATTAAATCATTTATCAAAATTTGTGCTGTAGAATAATTGTTGTTGTTTTCTCAACTATTGTCGATGGTGCGTCGCCATGAGATTGTCGATATAATTTTGGGATTAATCGTGGCGACGCACCCTACGAATACTACAGAAATTAAGTTCGTAGTGAGGACTTTAGTCCTTCTTCATGGCGAAGGAATATAAGGAGGGCGATAAACTCGAAATGCTTGAATAGGAACTGTCCCGTCTGTTTCGGGGACGATTTCGAGGATGTGTTTGGAGTTGCTCAAATTCTGAGCCAATGTTGTAGAATACTCGCGACTTGAATCTGCAATTTGTGGCGGAATGTATGAATCAACAAACATCGGCTGAACTTGCCACGAAATCTCAAAGCCTTTCGGAGTAGGCTTTTTGGAGTATTCATAGGCATTTTGCAGCCACCAGTTTTTCGGTTCAATTGCGACGCGGCCAGATTTTGAAACAAACATTGTGTCGTTGGTGCCGCTGCCGTCGTAACCTGTTTTAGAACCTACTACGTCAAATTTAAACTTGGTAGCATCGCTGTTAATCTCAGTGATTGTAGCTTTCCAATCTTCGACGATGAGCGGTTTTTGACTGGATACTTGGATGATTGCTGGCCAAGAGACGCCGAGAGTAACGCTGGGTCTGGTGATGCTGTAAAGTTCGGGAAATTCTGAGGGTTTTTTGCCGTCGATCGCAATTTTAGCAGAAATTGCCTTGCCGTTGAAGCTTCGATCGGCGATCGCATCTATCCGATTCCCTTCAAACTCTAAAACCAACTTGCCATCCTGCCACTTAACATCAGTGCCCACTGTATAAGTTTTGACTAAATTCTGCTGCCCAGTTTGAGGAGAATTTGGATTGTATCGCAGGTAGGGTTTAATGAGAGCAGCTAGCAGAAAATTCCCCCAAGCGTTGAGGTGAATGCTGTCGCTCAATAACTGTTTTGGCTGCAAGCGATTGTCTATCAAATACCTGCGCCAAGGTGTGCGAATTTCCGCGATTTCGCAGCCGTATTTATCTGCCAACTCACGCAACCATTTGGTAGAATGAGTGTTGTGCCATTCGTAGCCTTTGATTTCATTTTCATTATCATTTTTACCTGTCGGCAGCCAGGTTATGTGGTCTGAATGCAAGAGTATTTCGCTAGCAGTGCGGCGGCGGACATTGGCAATTATCGCTTCGTAATCTTCCTCACCTCCGTAGACGTGAAAAATTAGCAAGTCTGGATAAAAAGGATACAAATCATGTTCGCTGGGACGGATTAAAAGCGACGATGCAAATCCTCCGATGGCGCGATTTTCCACAATCAAATCAGCATGGGGAAATCGCTTTTTTAAATCCTCGACTACATCTTGCCACCAATCTTGCTGAGTGATAGATTGACCGTAAAATAAAATGCGTACTTGGTGGCGTTTTGTAGGAGTGCTGGTTGCAAGTAACCCCATCGTTCGTTGAATTCTCGCTCCCAAATTAGCATTATTTGCAATAGGAGCGGGCGGGGGAAATTGGGTGGCGACAGCTATTTTTTTGAAAGCCGGAACTAACAGGAAGCTCAAACACAACAAAAGTAGCCACCAGTATCTATAAATCTGGGATTTGATGCTATTTTTCTGCCGTTTTGTCATTGTTTTATTTTTCCGTCATCTAAAACTTACTTCTACTCTAACTAGCAAGAGTAGCTGTAGGCTGTGCAATGTACACCTTCCGAGACCTTGTACTGTACATGAGAATGCGCGTTTCACGAGTAGCCTTGAGCACCACAGCGCGCGCCTTACGAGTTGCTTGTTGATTCTTAATTTTGCTATATTAACAAATATACTGCGACAAAAGATGATATAGAGGAGTTCACGAAAAAGTGAAGTATATCCTATTCCCTATTCTCTATTCCCTATTCCCCATTCCCATGAGTACGCCATAGGGGAACTCGAAAGGCTATAATATCTACTGATTAATTGCAAGAACTCGATCGCACGTCAAATGGATTACAAAACAGCCCGCAGTTTTCTGATCGACCAAGGAACCGCCCTGGAAACCAAGAAAAATCCCGACGCCTTCCTGATGCGCCTCAAACAAGGCCAGCCACCCGTACCGGGACAGGTGACATCGATTTTATTAGCTTTAAAAATATTGTTTGAAGGGCTTCAAGAATCGCCAATGCTCGATCGCCAATTAATCTCGGCCCTCCATTTACTCTCAACAGACAGTTTACTGCAATTTGAAGCAGGGCGGGCCAGAGGAGTTTCTTGGCCGCCGCTGCTGAAAGAAGACTTAAATCGAATTGCGATCGGAGTCAAGAATATCTTTTCGGGAGTCTGGCAATAATTAACTAAAAATAATTAGCTAAGTCAACTCCCGACGTTCAACAAGAGAGAGAAAATCTCAAACTCTACTCGCGAAAGCTTTCTAGGGATGCTAAAAGATCGGGAAGTCCCGCCAGGGAAGCCGAGACTAAAGCCTCATCTTTGTAAACTCGCGATCGGACTATGCGGATATTTTTAGGAGCCGAGGTTTTACAGCCTCGCATCTCCCTATTGCTGGTTTCTCGGTTCAGGCAAAACATAGCTGTATCCTCATTTTATCCGTAGAGTTTCGCCTCCAAATTTCTCGGGGCTTGCTCAATATTTCTATTATTACTCGGATTGGTAATAGGGATGAAACCATGAAATAATTATTCACGATAGTCAGGGATCGAGTTAAACTGTATCATAACTCTTATCAAACTCCATTGCAAATCTTATTAATTTGTTACAGAGGGTGTTTGTTTGAGCCGATCGCCCGCAGCTACACAGACACCAGCAACTAAAAAGGCGATTTCACAGGAGGAAGTCATATAAATGATTCTAACTCTTAGTGCAGCAACCGTTATCGCTCAAATCCGGCCGACTGTCCAAAGTTTGCCTGACGGAGACTACCGCTACCGAGACTCATTTGCGATCGATCGACCTTTTCGAGAAATCCAATTTCGCAAACGAGATAGATACATTACCGGCAGCGACTCTGACACGCGTACTGGTAAAAGCTACTGCTTTCGCGGCTTCCCCCAGCACAACAACATTGTTAACATCACGAGGGCGATCGCAATTTCGTCGAAAACAGCACAGCAAACCCAATGGAAATTAGAGCCGGGAAACCCGATTAATTTTGACAAGCTTTATCCGCTGCAAGCTGGGCCGGGATTAGAATTATACAAATGTTTGACTGCATTTTTACCGGAATTCAAAGAGTCATCAGTCATTAGTCATTAGTCATCAGTCATCAGTCATTAGTTATTAGACCTCTTGCAAAATAATTTTATGATATAATGAAAAGTTTTGCTGAAAGTTGATTGAATACCAACTGTTAACTTATTTTCACTCTTGTCTTGTTATCAACAGAATAAAATGCTATAAAGTGCTGTTGTCGTTACAAAACGAGTAAATCATGAAAAATCAATTTTATCTAAACTTAAAACCTTCTCAATTTCAACGTAGATTTGGTGTGAAGATTGAAACCTTGAAAGCAATGGTTAGCGCATTGGAAAATTTTAAGTCAGAAAATCAGAAAGACAATCTTAGGGCGTCGCACTATCCTAACTCTCGAAGAACAGGTCTTAGTCACCTTGGAATATTGGAGAGAGTATCGAACATATTTTCATATTGGGACAACTTGGGGAGTATCTGAATCAACAATTTGCCGAATTGTCACTGATATTGAATCTACTTTAATGAAAACAGGAAAGTTCCGTATTCCGGGAAAAAAGGCATTACTCAAAGACTCTGATTATCCAGAATTCGTGGTGATGGATGTCACAGAAACAACTATTGAACGACCCAAAAAAAACAGAAGAGATATTACTCAGGAAAGAAAAAGTGTCATACTCTAAAAACTTAATTGGTAATCAATCAAGAAACAAAAGAAATTATTTGCACTGCTTTTGTACCAGGGCATTGCCACGACTTTAACTTTTTCAAAAAAAGTAAAGTTCGTTTTCATCCCGAAACAAATAGCTTACAAGATAGTGGCTATCAAGGGATAAAAGACTATCACACTAATAGTTATATACCGAGAAAAAAACCTAAAAATGGGAAACTTTCTCGAATAGAAAAAGACTACAATCTAGTCTTAGCGCAGGAGCGAATTGTTATTGAACACGTTAATCGGAGTCTCAAAATATTTAAAATATTGTCGAGTCGTTATCGGAATCGCCGTCGCCGTTATGGTCTACGTTGTAATTTGTTGTCAGCAATTTATAATTATGAGTTAGCTCTAGCCGATTAAAATTAAAACTTCTGATTATAACATATATCTTTTTTGCAAGAGGTCTAATAATGGCTTTTGAGATGTTATGATTTAGCCAGGTTTGGTATCTTCTTTCGCGCCCCGATAACCGTTTCAAAATCTGTCTAGCTCTACGTCTAGATGACCTTGTGCCTTGAGATGCTTTTTTTGTAAAGAAGCCCGAACACGGCTATACTTATCTCTAGTTTTTTGAATCTCCTTACCTGACCACGATTTACCTGTGCTGGTTACAGCTAGATCGCGCCTTCCGAAATCGACACCAATTACATTAGTTGTTTTTTGAGGTTTATGAGTTTCCGATTTGAACTGAATGTGGACGTACCAGCGATTATCTTTATGCAAACAAACTTGAGCCGAAGTAGGATTATGACTTGTTAGCTTGCTCTTATGGTAGTTACTAGCTCTTAGAGGAGCGGTTAACCGCTTGAGAGTGGTAGAAATGCTCAGCGTCCAATTTGACTAGGGCGGAACGAAAAGTCCTAGCATCACAATCAAAGCTAGTGGGCTTAAAATTCTTGACCTTTTTCCCTTTCTGTTTTGCCGTTAGACGATTTGCTGCTACTCTGGCACAAGCTCTAACAACATGGTTAGCTGTTAGTCCAAACTGTTCTTTCACATCTTTGTAACAGACAGCTTGGATTGAGTTTCTATTCGTTAGGTTACGATCGACATTTCGATCTATCCAGTTACAAGCTGACGCAAAAGCTGACGCTGTATCGGACAACAATTGTTGCTGTTCGATACTAGCTTGAAGCTTTACAACTAAAGTCAGGACTTGTTCCATCTCACCAAAAAACTCACTACTATGAGTATAACTTAATGATTGCCGTTGTGCTGTCGCACGTTGATACTGATTGCAATTCCTCTCGCCGCTAAACTTCGTTATAGCGGGAGCCTCCTTGCAACATTAAGGTGAGATTGCCTTGCTGGCGGCGCAGAAACGCGGGCTTCTAGCCCGTCCTTTATGGACGGGCGGGACGCCCATCCCACAAACTTGTGTAAATTATTGAATTTGCGTTCCTAAGGAATGAGAATTAAATAATACCATTTTTCTAAAATCGTGCAACACTCGAAGACCCCCCTAGCCCCCCTTGGCAAGCAGGGCAGTTTTATTGTCGGAAAAAGAAATCTGAAACTATCGAAAGCATCGCTCAAAGGTCGGATAGCACTTTTGCCAAGGTACGTAGTTGCGCTTCAGCGCTCTGTCCTAATCTTAGAAAGAGCGCTGAAGCGCAACTACGTACCTAATTTATATGACAACAATAAAACCACCCTGCCTAGCCCCCCTTGGCAAGGGGGGGGACAAGAATACTGTTATTTCGTTTAAAATTGGTATAACTTACAATTTGATAGTTCTTCTGGCCCATCCCACTTTCAAGAGTGTAAATTATTGAATTTGCGATCCTAAGAGGGCCCAAGCCCAACAACGTCCGCGAATCTTTCTGAGAACCGCTATGGTTTCAACCGCGAGGGTTTTCTTGTTAGTGTTTCTTCGGGTTTTTGGGAAAGGGAATTCCTAAACTTTCATGGAAAACAAGTTGAGTTTTATACGTCAAGCGGCGGTTGACTTGTTTGATGATTTTTTCCAAAAGCGCATCGCCGGTTTTTTCAATGAGAGGTTGAGACATCGATCGAATAAACTTGGGAAAGCAAACCCCTACAGCTAAATCTAGCTTCCAGGTAGCGCTGGTAATCGCAGGCGGTAGTTGGGCGCGTTGCGACGCAGGCCAATCGGCGGCAA
The DNA here is from genome assembly GCF_020883145.1 of Microcoleus sp. CAWBG27. Taxonomy (NCBI): domain Bacteria; kingdom Bacillati; phylum Cyanobacteriota; class Cyanophyceae; order Oscillatoriales; family Microcoleaceae; genus Microcoleus; species Microcoleus sp. CAWBG27. The sequence continues at coordinate 12,124 of NZ_JAHREU010000095.1, read as the reverse complement.
ACTCGTCTGACGGTATCTCGACTAGCTTCATTGCCGATCGAAAATCCACTTCATATCCGGGCGCGGTATAATTCGGAACCGGAATAGTTTTAATCAAATAGCAGCCTTGGGCGTCAGGCGGCAGCAACTCTAAACCAATTCTCGCTTCAACTCGGTAGCCGAAGGCCCCAAAACGACCGATTAATAAATCGTAGCCGTTTTCGCCGATCGGCTCAGCCTTCATCGGCAAAGCGCACTGACAAAACCAAGTCTTGTGATTGTTAAAATGCTGCGCCACCGTTGCAGCATCGGCGTACATCTCCATGCTGTCTTCAAAGTGGGTGTGAAACCAAATCGGCTCAACTTCCTCGCCTGCATCCGCACCTGCACTTTCGGGCTGTCTGAAACTCGCATCTGCGTAGCAATTTTCGTCAGAAGCTTCAACAGTTTGATATTCAGCGGAATTCTGCTTCATCATCAAAATTATGGGTAGAAACCCCGTCCTTCTAGGACGGCTTTGCATTTTTGAATTTACTACCGCCTTGGGATTGGTTAATTCGGGGTACTTTTGTATTGCACTTTCAACGGGACAATTACCGCTTCAAATCTTCCAATCCTGTACGCATAGTATTTTGCTCAATTGAGCCTCCCTTTCGGGGTAATGTTAGCTTTGCCAAAGTTTTCTGAGCTTGTTGGGCTAGCAGCACTGTTTCTGTTACCTGGAAACTGTTTAACCACCAGCGACAGAGCAAGAGACTAGCGAAAGCATCTCAGGGTGTCATGACTCAAAAAACGTAGTCAGTTAAGACTTAGGCCCGTCAGAATGGCTTGTCCGATTTCTCTTTCAAGCCTCATGCCGTTGGGGCTGAGGTTCCTGACATGCTCTCCTGCTAATACACGCCAATCAGTCGGGTTGGGGATGTGGTCGGGGAGTTTTCTCCCTACAATTGAGAAATTGATAGTAACAAAACTTACCCTAGAACAGCATAACTCGTCTTATGAAAGCATTTGTAGCAGGAGCGACAGGTCAGACTGGCCGCCGAATCGTCGCAGAATTAGTCAAACGGGGCATTCCCGTGCGTGCCCTCGTCCGAAATCTAGAGACAGCAAGGCAAATTTTACCTTCTGAGGCAGAGTTAGTTACTGGCGATGTATTAAATGCGACTTCTCTGGGCGATGCGATCGGCGATAGTACGGTATTGTTGTGCGCGACGGGGGCGGCCCCGGGTTTTGACCCGACTGCCCCTTACAAGGTGGATTTGGAGGGTACTAAAAATTTGGTGGAGGCAGCTAAGGCTAAGGGAATTGAGCATTTTGTGCTGGTGACTTCTCTGTGCGTTTCTCAGTTTTTTCACCCGCTGAATCTGTTTTGGCTGATTCTGGTGTGGAAGAAGCAGGCGGAGGAATATTTGCAAAAATCTGGCTTGACTTATACCGTTGTGCGTCCGGGCGGTCTCAAAAATGAGGATAATTCAGATGCGATCGTCATGAGGAGTGCGGATACACTGTTTGAAAGCAGCATTCCCCGCACGAAGGTAGCCCAAGTGTGCGTGGAGGCGCTGTTTCAGCCGGCTTCTCGCAACAAGATTGTGGAAATTGTGGCAAAGCCGGAGGCCCCGCAAAAGAGTTTTGAGGAGTTGTTTGCCGCCGTGGTTTGATTGCATTAGGGTTCCTTGGGTTCGGTGCGTCAGACTACAACCCTTCGACTTGAGTCAAAAATTTGGACTGACGCACCCTACAACTGAGGCCGGCAAAAGAGTCGCTTGGGTTCGGTGCGTCAGACTACAACGCTTTGACTTGAGTCAAAAATTTGGGCTGACGCACCCTACAAAAAAATCGAGTTTTTTTACGGTAAATCCAAGATATCAAATCGAAAAGTGGAAAATCGACGCTCCGCAACCGCGCCTAAGTCCCATCAGTGCAAACCGCAGCGCAATTGCTAATTTTTCGATCGCCAAATCTGGCAAAATCTTAAGAGCTTGACAATCGGCAGTTACAATTTCCCCTTCCCCGCATGATGAAAACTCTCAAGTGGCCAGCTTGGTTCCCCTATCCGATTTCGTGGTTAAGGGCATTTGCTCTCGCTCAGAGTTTTAGTTTTGTCCTTCGCAGGGGCATTCCTTTCGCCAACGACGATATAGGCTTTCTGACTCTGCTGCTGGCGGCTTGGCTGATTCAGTTACCTTTGTTCTTTGTCGCTCACTTTTTGGCCGTCAAAATCCTCAATCCCTTGCTGACTGTGCTGCCGGGCCGCTTTCGAGTGGCGCGCAAGTTCAAGCGGCGGCATACTGGAGTGCGATCGCACTTGCGAGAAGGGTTGAATGCTGTAGTAGTGCTTTTTTTTGCGTTTAATCTGGCGCTGCTGGTGCAAATGGCGATATATTATTGGCCAGCGCGATCGATCGATCCGGCGCAAATGCTCGCAGGAATCTCTACTCTGACAAATGTGGCGATCGCCGGTGAATTAGATTTCTGGCTGGTAAAATTGGCAGGAGCTTTATCGAGTTTAACGCTATTAGCCGCGCCGCTATACCAACACGATTTTCGCGTGCGGCGGATGCGGGCGGATCGAAAATTAGCCGAAATCGCCGAAATGGAAATGACGGCATTTGAAACCGAGAAACTGCGCCGCCACCAAAAAAGTTTGCTGAGGCGATCGGAACTTCAAATTCTGGGATTTATAATTGTCATCGGCGCTGTAATTAGCGGGGCTGTTTTTTTGGTTGCCAATTTGCGGGGAAATCAGCAGTTTTCGCAGTCAACAAGCGAGGTGAGAAAAATGCCACCGCTGGCTATGAAAACGGGCGATCCTTACATTCGAGCTTTGATGCGGACTATTTCTGCTAGCGAGTCCAATGTTTCTCGGCCTTATCACGTTGTTTACGGCGGAAAATATGTATTAGATTTGAGCCGTCATCCTGACTGGTGCGTGAAGATTGTTAACGGCCCAAATGTTGGCAAATGTACTACGGCTGCTGGTAGGTATCAATTTTTGACTTCAACTTGGAAAGACAAAGCGAAGCGCTATCACCCAAAGCCTGGTAATTTTGTATTGTGGCAGGATTACAGTTTTGAACCGGAATATCAAGATGCTGTGGTTTATGCTTGGTTGAGCGATCGCAAATTTTGGAAAGCTGATATTCCTGAGATGTTGCGGCAGGAAAGATTAACTGATGTTTTGCGAATGCTGTCGGGAACTTGGACGAGTTTGGGATATGGAATTGAGAACAATTCTATGAGTTCTAGTTTGCCGAAAGTCTACCAGAAAGTGCTGCGAGAAGAATTGGCAAATACTGGCTCCTAGGGAATTATATCAAATAGGTTCGTAGTGCGGACTTTAGTCCGCAGATTAAAAATCAAGTCCTCACTAAAGGTTCGTAGTGCGGACTTTAGTCCGCAGATAAGGACAAAAGTTCTCCGCACTGTATTTCGCCGACACTTTGAATAGCAATTGGGGCAATTAGAATCCGATGAGACGATCGCACGACACTCGGAAAATGATCATTTCGCTCTAACTAACTACATATAGCCCAATACGGTTGACTTAAGAAAAATCTGACTTGCCAAAAATGCCTGTATTGTCAGAAAATCGTCAGATGAAATTCGTTGAAAAGCGTTAGGTAACACCACAGAATGATTGATCCTATAATGACCAAAAGATAATTTCAGTGTGCAGCCTATCTTAGGGCTTGCTGAAAAAGTCAGAAAACAGCATTTAGAAAGATGAGTGAATTTGAGAATGCCTCGGCAATATAAGTTTTCTCAATCTTGTGATGGCAAAACATAGCTTTTGCCAATCATTTGAGCCAAAAAACATCCCAAAGGTTTTTATTATGAAATAGACCGAAAAAAAGCCAAAAAGCCTGCCTTACCATGGCAGAAAGATTCATCACCAGAAAAGTTATTGCGATGCTTGTTTCAGAAGTATTATTAAGTTTAGCCATCACTCTACCAAGGCTAAATATTCTTTTAGCTTCTCCAAATTTCCCCTCAATTAAGTTACGAATTCTTTCGTCTGATTGAGCTTGTTTTTTGATTGCTTTGCTCGGATTTTTGGGAGGTCTTCCTCCTAGACGAACACCGCTAATTCTAATGCCGAGTTCTTTGCACCAAGCTCTATTTTCTTTGGTTCGATATATCTGATCTACATGAATTGATTCAGGGTAATATCCGGTAAATTGTTTAAAGGCTTCTACTTGTCTTTTAAGGTCTCCTGATTCGTAGAAGTTATCCCAACTAATTCGGTCTAAAAATACGTACCCATTTCGACAACTGGCTGACAGTTTTGCCCCAAATTCAACAGATTTCCCAGCTTTTCCTCTGATTATAGGGCAATACGGTTTACTTAACACTTTTTATGCCCGGAGATCCCCCTAAATCCCCCTTAAGAAGGGGGACTTAAGAGCTTTCTTGTCCCCCCCTTGGGAAGGGGGGTTAGGGGGGATCTGCCTTAAGTAAACCGTATTGGATTATAGGGCGGATATGTGGTTGTTTTAAACTTACTATTCTGTCAGGAATACTATGTTCTTTCTTTTCATACATTGACAACTTTTGGCGGTAGACTTCTGTCACTACTAACAGCATTCTATAATCAGATTTGGTCATTTGTGACAAGTTAAGAAAAAGTGCAAATTGTCAAGGGGGTACACAAAAAAAAGTAAAATAGAATGAAACCTTGGCCAGACAAGCATTTGAGACAGTCATGAGTAGTAAAAAACGCATCCACCGAGATCATGCAAAGAAAAAAAATCGTCCCCAAGTAGAAAACGAAGCGATCGCGAATTACCTGGAAGATTTATTAATTCCAGCAATGGCGGCCCAAAAAACTTTTTATCGCCAACTAAATTTAAGAGATAGAATTCTAACACTGCCGTTAATGATGGCAGCAATATTAAGCTTACTATGGCGAGACGTAGCAGGAGTAACAGAATTAACCAGATTATTAAATAGAGAAGGATTTTTATGGTGTCAGCCACAAAACATTAGCCAACAAGCCTTGTCACAAAGATTTTTAACTTTCCCATCTATTTTATTTGAAAATTTTTTTAAGAATTACTAGCTAATTTTCGACAAAAATGGTTAATGAGAAAATCGAGACCATTACCAGACAGCGTACAATTTGCTTTAAAAAACTTTGAGAATATCTGGATAGCAGACGGCTCAACATTAGAAGCATTATTTCGGAAACTAGATAGTTTATCAGATGTTCCAATTGGTCAATTATCCGAAAAAATAGGAGTAATAATAGACCTAGTAACTCATCTTCCCCAAGAAATTTGGTTTTGGACAAATCCCAAACAAGCAGATACCCATTGGGAAGAAGATTTGCTAAAAACAGTTAAACCAAAAACCTTGCTGTTACTGGATCGAGGCTTCTATCACTTCGCTTTTTGGTCAAAATTAATGGAGCAAGAAATTGGATTTATTACTCGAATAAAGAAAGGTGCATCTTATCAAGTGAAACGAGTATTAACCAATACTTATGATGTCAAAGACCAGATAATTCAGATAGGTGCAGGAACCCAAAAAACACCAGCTTTGACTATAAAATTAGTACAAATTCGGTGGAAAAATGGCTGGCGTTCTTATTTGACAAGCATCCGAGAACCGGAAATATTGCCTCCCTATGTAGTGGCAGATTTATATCAAAGACGTTGGCGAATTGAAGACGCCTTTTGTATAGTAAAGAGACTCCTAAATTTAAGTTATTTATGGACTGGTTCGGTCAACGGAATCCAGATCCAAATCTGGGCTACCTGGCTATTTTATGCAGTTTTGGTAGACTTAGGGGATGCTGTTGCAGATGAATTAGGAGTACCAATTGAACGTGTTTCATTAGAAATGATTTATCGTGGAATGTATCATTTTTCTGTTGCTTATCAAAAAGGAGCAGCTTCTGATATAGTTAAGTATTTTGCTGACCAGAAAAATCAAGATTTAGGGATTCGATCGCGACTGCGAAAACCTCATGTCAGGCTAATTATTTCTCCTTTCCCTGGAACTCAAAGAAGTCCCGAACAATTTTTTGGCAATAATAAGGCAACAAATGGAGTCATATTTTAATTGGTATCTCGGTAAAAAATGAGTAAGATTACTCATTGACAACAGTGTTTTTAGCTTAACTTGTGAGTAATGGTCTCCAGTAAATATAAAGCCGGCCACTGAAGAAGAGGTTTTAAACCCTATTTCCTGATAAAATTAACCAGCAGTACCCGTTTTATGGTAGTGTTGGTTAATGGTCCTGTCAGACCCACACCTCTCACATCAGTAGCAAACCAACGGTGCAGACCTGTGCCTGCCGCAAGTCTTTTCCTCGTAGTTTTTGCACAGCATTCAGGGTAATGCCATAAGGATAATCTGCACCAGGCGCAACGCCCTGTAAAGATTGGTTAGCAAACATGAGAATTTATTCCCAACCAGGAATTCAGCATTGGCAGCATCGGTTAATCCATTAACCGTGTTATATTTCCTCCCCCACCGCTCGGGTGTTGGGGCTTTCCACACTCCCGTCATGTCTGATGAAAGGCTGCAAAAAATCCTCGCCCAGTGGGGCATTGCCTCTCGCCGTCTTGCAGAACAGATGATTGTAGCTGGACGAGTCCGGGTTAATGGCAATATTGTTCGTTTAGGACAAAAGGCGAATCCCGATCGCGATTTCATCGAAGTCGATGGAGTCCATGTGAAACCAACAGATAGACCGGCAGAGGTCTATCTGTTGCTCAACAAACCCGCAGGCGTAGTTTCTACTTGCAGCGATCCCAGGGCGCGCTCGAAAGTTCTCGACCTGCTGCCGCCCAAACTGCGATCTGGTCAAGGCATCCATCCCGTAGGACGCTTAGATGCAGATTCCACAGGCGCCCTATTGCTCACCAATGATGGTAAGCTGACATTTTGTTTGACCCATCCGCGTCACTCGATCGCCAAAACTTATCAAGTTTGGGTGCTCGGCGATCCCCCGGAACCCATACTACAAGCGTGGCGTCAGGGCATTATCTTGTCCGGTAGAAAAACATTACCCGCGAAAGTTAGAGTTATCGATCGCGCGCGAGACCAAACTCTGTTAGAAGTAATTCTATCAGAAGGGAGAAACCGACAGATTCGGCGCACCGCCGAGCAGTTGGGATATCCAGTGGTACGCCTGCACCGCACAGCCATTGGCCCGATTCAATTGCAGCCCCCCGCAGGGCCGATATTGGCACCGGGCTGCTACCGACCCCTAGAAGATTCAGAAATTATTTTTTTATGGAATCTAGTCAACCTAACATCAATAAGCGTGCCAGTGAATCCCCAGGAGCACAGCATATGACAAAGAATTTATTGTTTTTATTCTCCCAAATAACTAAGAAGAAACTGCACTCCCAAGAGCCAGAAACTCCTCAGAAGAAATTAGCGGCAATAGGAGCTCAACTCCGCGAGTACCGCGAACAGCAGTCGATTTCTTTGGACAGAGTAGCTGTGGTAACCATGATTCGGCGGAATCTGCTGCAAGCCATCGAAGACGGCCAACTCGACCAACTCCCCGAACCCGTCTACACTCAAGGTTTGATCAAGCGGTACGCCGAAGCAATGGGTTTGGACGGAACTCAGTTTGCCGACTTTTTCCCGATCGAACCGCCACCGCGATCGACCACCAAGCTATCCTGGCAGAATGGGCCACAATTGCGGCCGATGCACCTGTACCTTTTTTACACATTTCTAATTATCTGTTCAGTCAATGTCTTATCTCAGTTGATGGGCGGTTCTCTGACAACAAAAAACGGTACGGGAACCAAAGAACTAGCTCTTGAGCAAGAACAAGCTCGTTTAGCCCAGAACGCCTCAAAAAATCAGAAAGCCGATAGTTACGATGCTGTGGAAGCAACAAGAACACGTCAAAATTTAGATAAATCTGGCAATAAACCAGTCATGGTTAACGTCAGTTTAAAAGACGAATCATGGATGAAGATTGAAGTTGATGGCAAACCCGAGTTTGAGGGAACTTTGCCTTCAGGAACTGTCCGCACCTGGCAGGCCCAAAACAAATTGGTAGTTCTAGCTGGTAACGCCGGCGGTGTAATGATTGCTGTGAATAACGGACAAGCCGAACAACTCGGAGAATCTGGGGTTGCCAAACAAGTTGTTTTTACCGCCGACGAACTCAAGCCTTCAGCAAAGCCCAAAAATGAAGGATAATCGGTAATCGGGAATCGGGAATCGGTAATTGGGAATGGCTGGAACTCCACATTTTTTAATTAGAATGTCGGTCTTTATTGACTGATATCATGTCAGGTCGATTACCATAACAATCACAGTTCGTAGTGCGGACTTCAGTCCGCCACCGTATAGCGGACTGAAGTCCGCACTACAAACCAATCTGATTGCGGTCGATCGATCGGACACGATATGATTACCAAATACCAATTACCAATTACCCACTACCAATGTTTGTTCAATTTTTCTGGGGAGCGCGCCCGCAGATGTAAGTCATGGTTTTGAGCCGATCGCGCACCTCCCAATTCAAAGCTTCGCGCCGATACCGCCAGCCCCAATTTCCCTCTGCTTTCCCCGGAAAATTCATCCGCGCGTCGGTATCCAAACCCAACAAATCTTGAAAGGGCACGATCGCCAAATTAGCAATAGAAAACCAACCCATGCGGATTAAAGACCAGTGAATTCCTTGGGGATCGATGCAGCCCAAATAACGCAAAACCTCATCTCTTTCGTAGTTTTGCAGTTGATTGAACCAGCCAACAGTCGTGTCGTTGTCGTGGGTACCCGTGTAAACTACACAGTTACGAACATAATTGAAAGGCAAAAAAGGATCGCCAGGCCCCGCACCGAAAGCAAACTGCAAAATCTTCATTCCGGGAAACTCAAACCGATCGCGCAAAGCTTCCACTTCCGGAGTAATTACCCCCAAATCCTCAGCGATAATCGGCAAATTGCCGAACTTCTCGTTAATTACCTCAAACAAAGCCGTTCCCGGCGCATTAATCCACTCTCCGTCGATCGCAGTTTCCTGCCCGCGTTTCACCGCCCAGTAAGCATCAAATCCTCGAAAGTGGTCAATCCGAGTTACATCTACATAAGCGAAAATCGCCTCAAAACGCTGCACCCACCACTGAAAATTAGTTGCTTCCAAAGCCTCCCAATTGTAAACAGGATTCCCCCACAATTGACCTGTTGCGCTGAAGTAATCCGGCGGAACTCCCGCCATCAAAGCTGGTTCTCCAGTTGCTTCATCCAAACAAAACAAGTCCGGATGCGACCACACATCAGCACTGTCGTGAGCGACATAAATCGGAATGTCACCAATAATTTTAATGTCGCGCAGGTTCGCATAGCGTTTCAACTCAGTCCACTGGCGGAAAAACTCGAACTGCACGTATTTGTAGTAATAAATCTCATTATGTAGCTCCTGCCGCCACTTGTCTAGCGCCTCCGGTTGGCGCTGTGCAATTTCTGGTTCCCAAGTGTGCCAGCTCGTGCCGTTGAAGCTGTCTTTTAGTGCCATAAATAAGGCATAATCTTCCAGCCAAGTCGCTTTGCTCTCGCAAAAAGCCGAGAATTCTCTTTGCTGCACCGGCGATGCTTTCGCTTTGAAGTTTTCGCAGGCTTTTTTGAGCAGGGGTATTTTGTGTGCGATCGCGCGATCGAATTCTACTGTATCCAGGGGAAATTCCGGCGAATGAGCTAAATCTTCATCGCTGAGCAATTGCTCGTCCCGCAGAATTTCCGGGCTCAGCATCAGCGGATTTCCTGCCATTGCTGAATAGCACGAATAAGGAGAATTGCCGTATCCTGTCGGGCCCAGCGGCAATATCTGCCAGTATTGCTGGTCGCTCTCTACTAAAAAGTCAATAAAGCGATATGCTTCTATTCCCATATCCCCAACGCCAAATCGGCTGGGAAAAGATGTCGGGTGGAGTAAAATGCCGCTAGCTCGGGGAAAAAGCATAATCTATCTAAAGATATAGGAGTTAAACATTGACAATTTGACCGATATTCCCTACAGGTTAAACTTTGCAGTTTGTTGGGCGATTTTCAGGGCAAATACTTTTGCGATTGTCTCATATTTTCTGCTGGAACGTGCTTGCTAAATATTTGTGTCGCAATCTCATCACAAATGCTGAGGCGATCGCAAAATATCAAGCTCCCCACTTACACCCTTGCCAGCACTGCGGTCAATTGGGATCTCTTACCCAGGATCGTTTGCTGCTGACTATTTTGGTCGATCGCACCCAGTTTATGCACAAGTTTATTTATAACTTTTAAGTGGCTTTCGCTCTATCTGTCTGGAGTCGTACATTGCGATCTCCGGGCCAAACATCAAACAAGTTCCCAAACAGGATGCAACTATATCTCGGCGTTCCAAATCCTTATGCAGTAAGTGCTTCGATTTTAGATTGTAGATTCTTCGACCGGAGCGACCGAACAAGTTTTAGACTTTAGGTTTACTTCACATATTCATCACCCGAGCAGGAACAGGAGTCTAAAATTTTGGGTTCTGCACACTCATAGCTTCAGGGGCACGGTACCGGTTTTTGGGCGGGGTTATCGATCGTCGAAAATCTTTAATGCCCAAATCAAAAATGGCATCAGCCCTGCTTCTCATCAGAGCCAATGCACAAATCAGCCGACTGTTTTTGTATCTTAACAAACAGTCGGCTGCAAAATTACGGTGAAAAAGCTGAGTTTAAGTTTCCTTGTTCAACAATTTCTCCACTTGTTTGAGAGCTATAGTGCCGACGTTGTAAGCAGCCCAGCCGCCCGCCAACAAAACCGGACTCAATACTATTAGTATGCGCCAGTCAAAATCCATGAGTTCTCCTCCTAAAGTTTTTTAACAAATTCTCATAATCTATTTGTATCTCATTTTGTCGCCATTCTCCTGACTCCTCAAGCAAATATTGTCGCCGAAAAAGTTCCTCCACAGCAACGAGCGATCGCGCTTGCAGGACATCGCGCCCCAGTAATTGAGACTGCAACTCGCTCTCGTCAACCTTCATCAGAAAATTGGGTTGGAAACCCCGTCCTTCTAGGACGGCTTTGTGTTAAAATCTAGATGGTCAATGACCCACCCGTGACGATGGATCAGACAGCTCGGGCGAGCGAAGCCCGGATGTATCCGGCGGCGCAGCAAAATCGGTAGACCGGGAAAAGAGGACGGGGCAATGGTGAACATCCCTAGAATCACGCACAGCACCAAGAATTCCTTTTAAGGTTTTCGACACATAAAAACCGCTGGACTAGCGGGGTTAGTCTGTGGAGCGAGCGTAAGACCATAAAACTCCTTGGAGGGTGGAGGCAGTTGCTATGAAGCAGAAACCTAAATCGTGAGGTTTAGGAATCACCGCACTTTTAGGGCGGTGAGGATGTCAACCGCTGTCCTTACACCAAATTATCCCAAAATCTGTTTGGCAATCCCTTCCACCACTTGAGTTAGAGGGTCTTTAGGGAAGTGCAGGGCAAACACCCCCTTACTGGCTAACAGCATCATCTTGTCGCTGTGGGGCAGCACCCCTCCAACTGGGATGTTGTAAATACTCTCTACTTGCTGCTTCAAATCATCGAAATCCAAGGATTCTGGCGCTTTGTTGATCGCGATCAAAATCTTGGGAACTTCTAATTTGCGGGCCACATCTACCGTGACAGCCGTTCCCTGAAAATCTTGCTGATCCGGACGCAGAATCAGCAGCAGGATGTCCGAAATCGTGATGCTGAGCAGGGTTTCTTCGTTGAGTCCTGGGTGCGTGTCGATAAATAGGTAGTCTAAGTTCAGAACGTCGATCAGTTCTTGAAAGCCGTCCGTAAGCAGTCCCACGTCGTAGCCTTCCCGCAAAACTCGCGCTATCTCCCCTGCTTTAATGCTCGAAGGAATCAGGTAGAGGCTGCCGTTACGGGCTAATTTTGGCAGCAGCGAACTCACATTGTAGGCAGTATCCGAGATCGGACACCGGCCCCACAGGTAGTCGTTCAGGCAGCGCTCCATATTGTTCTCGCTGAAACCGAACAGCACGTGAATCCCGGGCGATTGAATGGGGAGCATCCCGGTTTTGAAAAAGCCTCAAATAGCCAAGAGATCGTTCAGGTAAGCACAACGAAGTTTTAGCATTTGATTGACATTTTTTTTCAACCATTGAGCTCCGGAGATTTTCAACCTTCT
>NZ_JAHREU010000094.1:0-20467 GCF_020883145.1 Microcoleus sp. CAWBG27 | reverse complement strand
CCGAATTTCTCAACTTGGAGTTATTCCCTCTCTGTCCACTATTATTCGCTCCAAATCTGCTCTTTATCCCTTGGGATTGTCTTGGCAGCCAGATTAACTGCTACCCCTACTTATTGAGCCGATACAAGTAAAGCTTATCTGCTAACGAAGTAAAAGTGCGTTCTGCTTTGATATCTCTCTCTATCTTCCGCCGCACCGCATATAGATAAATCCGCGACATATCCACTGGTTTACCAGCTTCAATATCGGGCAATGCTTCCAAAATTAACTCGGTCATCACCGGGCGACGCGCTAAATCCAGTAGTTGCGGGTTTCCCATCACTTTTTCGACAGTAGTCGCTTCTGTTTGGAATGACAACGTTTGCCGAATTTGCTCGTCGTTAAATTTCTCTAATTCTACTACTTCAAATTGGGGAGTTTCGCCTGTTAAAATAGTTGTTGATGCTTGCAGTTCTGCATTGAACAATGCCCGTCCTTCCTTGCCTTCAGGAAAGTGTTCGGTACGGCAAGTCAGGATGACTTTTGCACCGGGAACCACGGCTTTTGCTAGTTCCCAGAAGTTATTGATGGTTTCTTGCCGATCGCACTTAGCGGCCATTTCATCAAAACCGTCGAAAATCAACAGAAACTTGCCCATCCGATTCAGTTGTTCAAAAGCCGAATAACCCGCTAACGGGATCTCGTGTTTCCGAAAGAAAAACTCGGAGAATAGCGATTCGACACTTACGGCTTTGGCGTAATCTCGCAACGGAATTACTAACGGCAAACGCGGGCGTTCCAAACCGCGCTTTTGAGCTTCTTTGTAGCTTTGCAGCGCCATCCAAGCATAGTGCATCGCAAACCAAGTTTTCCCCGTCCCAAATTCTCCTAAAACTGAAATATGTTCTTTTACTGGGTCATTCAACCACAAATCGATGTAACCTTCGATCCAGCCATCTCGCCCGTCATAATGACTCACGCCTATTTTGCGCTGAGTATCGGGGTCAAATTCTTCTTTCGTACAAGCTAGTGGCACGTATTTCCTATCAATTCCGCGGCTGGTGATTTCAGTTTCCAGCCAATCCAGATAAGCGGTAAAATCAGCATCTTGATCCAGCAATTCATCGAAGGTATAGCAAGCTAGATCGCGATTTTCAGCTTTTTCTACTTCATCCCGCGCGGCGCGACTGATGCGGCGGGCGGTGACTAACCAGCCTTCATCGGTGCGCTGCTTTTCCACCGACTCGCGCAAGGCTAAAATGTCCTTGACTCCGGCTTCTCCGGCAATTCCGCGGACTAAAATGCGATCGTACTTTTTGCGTCTCACCGGAACATCGATAATCCATTCAAAATAGTTATCTTCGCAGATTTGATAGGTTTCAAACTGATAATTTAATGTTTCAAACCAACCGCGTACTTGTTGTGATAAAATAAAAGCTTGAGACTTTTGAATATTGCTTGATGCTGCCGCCGGAAGTGCGGGAACATCTTCGGATTCCAACCGCGCAAATTCGGTGCGAATTCCTTCGAGGGTGGGAAGGCGTTCGATGCGATCCATTACCAGAGATAGGCGTTTTTGCAAAGAGGCGATCGCATTTCCCGTCATCACATCACCCAGTGTCCGCGTCCGCTTGGCTACTTCCATAAACACGGCCGCAAAAGCCATGAATTCCCGCCTGGGGTCAATCCCTAAATCCCGGAGTTCCTGGCCCAAAGCACTTTCGTTGAGAAACTCATCGCCTGCTTGAATTAAAATGGCTGGGCTATCGGACTCGAAGGCTTTGCGAAAAGCTGATTCAATCTCTTTTTGGCGAAATAGTTCTAGAATTTGTTTGGGTTTGCCAGCGCCGTATTCTACTAAAGTATAAACGTAAACTCCGCTAAAATCTGCGGGCGGAGAATCCGGGTCGAGGTTAAATCTTTTTAATAATTTGATGACTGTTTCGTTGCGCTGAAACTTGTCTTTGATGGTGCCGAAGGGAATGGCTGTCAGGAGGCTGATAACTAAGTCGAGACTAATTGGGATCATTTAGGCTTTCCTGTTTTTCCGTGGGATTAACGCTCAAATCTAGAATCGGTAGGCTGTTTCCCTGAAATGCTTTGCGGGCGATCGCACATTGCTCTATTTTTATGTTAACAGGATTTACGCGCTTCAACCAAAGAAACCGGGTTTTTACCGAATCTGTGGGCTGCAACGCGTCTTTTCGTGAAAAACCCGGTTTCTGACCAACCGTTGGCAAGTTATATCCAGTTAATTGACTTAGCATTTTTTTCTCGATTTGACAACTCCAAAACAGAGGAACAGCCGACATATATTGTAGTACAAAAAGCTTTGATATTAGTTGTCGTTTCATCGATTTAAAAGTTAAAATATAGATAACTAACAAATAAATTTTCCTATCTATGAAAATACAATTTTCTGTCTTAGTCCACCTGGGATTTGGCAAATATGTACGCTCCGATCGAGTAACAGCAGTAATCCCAATTGAAGAAGAACGGGGCCCGGGACGGCGTACTTTCGTGCACGTAGACGGCGAAGCAGACCCGATCGTTGCTTCGCGCGCCGAAGATACAATTGTTCGCGATTTGGTGCAGGAACCGCGCGAAATAACTCAAGCCCGCCAGCAACAAGAAATCCTCCAAGATTTGCTGGCAGATTTGAACAATGTTAACGTCACCGTGCGCCGCATCAGTCGCGATGAAGGCGGCCTCGATCTCGAACGTTTGGAGCGCCGGATTCGCCAAATCTTAGAGGCATAAAAAGAAAAGACCGCCCGCGCGGTCTTAAGGTACGTAGTTGCGCTTCAGCGCTCTTTCATATCTAATTAAGAGAGCACTTTCATCGCAACTACATACCTCCAGAATACTGCTTTTTCATATCTAATTAAGAGAGCGCTGAAGCGCAACTACGTACCTCCAGAGAGCGCCCAAGCGCAACTACGTACCTCCAGAGAGCGCCCAAGCGCAACTACGTACCTCCAGAGAGCGCCCAAGCGCAACTACGTACCTCCAGAGAGCGCCCAAGCGCAACTACGTACCTCCAGAGAGCGCCCAAGCGCAACTACGTACCTCCAGAGAGCGCTAAAGCGCAACTACGTACCTCCAGAGAGCGCTAAAGCGCAACAACGTACCTAGCGCTAAAGCGCAACTACGTACCTAAATGTTTAACCTAAGGGTTTCATTGTCACTTCAATGTCAGCTAAACCTGTCAGTTTTTCCACGGGTACATCTTCTTCAACTGGCGGTATGAAAATAGTTAAACCTCCGGGAATACACTCAATTGAAAGCGGAGTCATGCCGACAATTTCTCCATCTACAACCACTTTTTGAGGCGGATCGGCACTGATTTTTACTTTTTTTGCGCGCAAATAACCGATGTCGTCGCGATCGGTAGGATTGCCGCTCAACGCTGTTTGCAAGAGGTGGTAAGAAGCTGCGATCGCCCCTGCTTTATTTTGAGGCGCCACCAGCGTCACGTCCAGCAAGCCGTCATCAAAAATAATCCCGGCGGGGCCTTGAGCTAAAATGGAAGTAGGCGGCGCTGCATTCGCCACTGTCACGGCCACCGCAGTAACGGTGATGATTTTATCTTCGGTTTCGATTTCGGCTTCAAATCTTTCTAAATTGTTTAACTGTTTGATTCCCGAGAGAATGTAGGCCAGCATTCCCCAGCGATTCTTCATTTCGCGATCGGCTAATTCGACAGTTTCCGCCTCAAAACCCACTCCAGCTAACAAAACCATCGGCATTTTACCGTTACACATCCCCGCATCCACCACCCGCGTCAACCCTCCCAAAATAGTTTCGCAGGCTGTGTCAATTGTATTGGGAAGGTCTAAAGCATTAGCAAAAGCATTCGCAGTTCCCCGCGATATAATTCCTAAAGGAATATTTGTGCCCACTATCGCCCCGGCTACCGCTGATAATGTGCCGTCGCCCCCGGAAGCAATAATTTCTTCAACTCCTCTAGCAACTGCTTCGCGGGCGAGTTGATCAGCATCTAATTCTGGCGTTGTCAGTCGAATGTCTAAGTCAATAAACGGCTCTAAAAGTTCCTTAATTCTAGCTAAGTCTTGGTCGGGGTCGCTGTTGCCGGCGACGGGATTAAAGATTAGGCAGGCTGAACGTTTCATAGTTGGTAATGGGTAAGGGGTATATGATATCTGGTAGACTGAAACAGGTTCGATCGTTCGGACTTCAGTCCTTATTTTCCTGAGGACTAAAGTCCCCACTACAAACCTAAAACCAAATAGGTTCGATCGTTCGGACTTTAGTCCTTCTTTTTCTGAGGACTGAAGTCCGAACGATCAAACCTAGAAACGACAGTTAAATCACAAAAGGTTCGATCGCGATTTCCTGCCATTTCCCTTCAAATCGTTCGACAACCAAAGGCCGAACTCTGAACTTGGGGGGAGTCCCGTCAAGAACATCAATCCGCAAACACGAATAAGGACGGCGTTTGTGGGAACCTTCACCGCTGCGCCCGATAAATAGCAAAGATTCCGCTACCCGCCGGCTGGCTGTTTCAGCACCAGCCTCGCGCGCCAACCCATAAGCTTCCGGGCTCGATGCTTCCTGCAATATCGGCCCTTCGACACGCTGACGCCGCAGGCTGTGGCCGCTTCCCCCGCAGACAATCCAATTAATCCCAGAGTCGCCGTGTCCGGTATCCCCAGTCCGCAGGTATTCCAAACAGTGGGCGTGGCCTGTGAGTACCAAATCTACTAGGGGACGCCCCCGCGCTGCTTTCCCAACTGCATCGGCCACCGCATCGAGAACCTCCCGCAATCGCAACCGCACTGCCAAAGTTTGAGCTTGATTCCACTTTGTCGCCTCGGTGACGTAGGGGGGATGGTGCAAGTACATTACCCGCCCCCGCACCTGAGAATCGCCCCAAGACTCAATCAATCGCCTTTTGAGCCATTCGAGTTGTTCAACGTCTGTGGAGGCTGTTCTGTCGGGCGACAGTTGTTTGTCGATATCCATCAGCATTTCGTCAACTTGCTCTAATTTGGCGCGCAAGTCGTCTAGCTGTTCGGCTGCTTCGGGAATTTCCGGGTTGAGCCGATCGGACATTTCGAGCATTTCCAATTTTTCTTGTTCCAACTTTTGCCGATCGAGTTCCAAATTTTGGCGGTGAATGTCGCCCTGTTTGGTTTTCGGGATCGGTAAGGGTTCGTTGAAGGTATTGGAGTCGAGGGCGAAGAAGTCGATACCCCCGCTGCGAAACGTGTAATAGCGGTTGGGTAAGCGGGTAAAGCGTCCGGGTTGGTAGCGGATGCAGCGGCCTGTGCTGGTGCTGGCGGTGTAGTGGGCGTCTAGGTGCCGATCGAGCTCTCCCGGCAATTTGTGAGCTTTCAGGTAGTCGAGAAAAGCTTTGGCGTAGGCATTTCCGATCTCCGAACCGTGCCAGCCGACATCAAGATCCAACTTGGAACCCAACAGCCTCCGCAGCGGCAAAGCTGTCGCCGAGAGAATTCCGTAGAATATGGGCAAGTCGTAGTAGTCGTGGTTTCCCGGTACGGGCAAAAACGGAAAGTTGAACACCATGCGATCGTAAGCAATCCGAGATGGGTGCTCGCCACCGACGATAAACTCTCGGTAGGGGCGAATAAAGTTTTGCAAGTAATATTCGCTGGAACCCACGAGATAAACTACATCGCCCGTATGCAGAGCAAAACGGCAACTTTGTCGTTCCGAGAGCATCAACTCGGCAACCTGCCGCTGCGGGTTGTGGCCGCGGTGGTTGCCCGTGCCGCTGTCGCCTGCGACTAAAAATGAAAACTCTGGAGAGTCTGGAACTCCATCGTCCAAAACCATCTTAGTTTGGTCAATTCCCCGATCAGCGATCGACTTTTCTTCCCACCGCACCCGCTCGTTCATTTTGCGGATTTTGACTGTTATTCGCGGGTCGGACACGAATTTCACGCCACCTAGTCTCCCAAATTGCTCAGTTCCTAGTTAATCTTGCAGCGATCGCACGGGTGTTTACCTCTGTCTAAAAGCTGAACATCGCTCCGGGCTGGCGCGTGCGGGCTACAACCAGGTTTCTGCTTCCCTAGAAGTCGATCGACCCAGATTGAGAAAAACCGCGTTTTTTTGAGATTTAGCGCTCTGGCGGTTGTAAACTCACTATTGTTTAAAAAAAATGCAACTGCTTTTGGTTTGCCGACGATCCAAACCCCGATAGTCATAAGTCATTCCCAATCCTTCATTTTTTCAATTTTTCAATTTTTCAATCCTGCAATTTTTCAATCCAAAATCTAAAATCTCAAATGGTATCCGCTTAAATCTAATGTTATTGATGATACAGAACCTCCTACTTCCCAGAATCGCGGCAAATTTTGAATTTTTAATTCTCTTCTGGCGCTCTCTCCCTCTCTCCCTCTCTTCCCCTCTGGCTTTTACCCCCCGATCTGACTTCTGACAAAAACCAGTTTTGAGTCAGGAGCGATGGCACGATCGCAGCGCGTTTTGATACCATTCAATCAAGCCCAAGACAATCAGGGAATGTAGTGGAGGTGCCTAAATGGAGCTTTTCGGAGAACAAAAACGGTGTCTGGACGCTTTGGTAGCGTCGATCGAGCAATTGGGAGGTCGAGTAGACATTCCGAAGCTGGAGCAGATAGCAGAGCTCATCATTCAAACGATGAGGGGGCCTTGGCGCTACTTTCACACGTCGGAACACATTTTTGAGGTCGGGGGGTCAGTCGATCCGATCGAGGTACTGGCTGCGCTGTTTCACGACCTCGTGTACGTGCAAGTCGATCAGGGTGTAAGTTTCAATATCAGCAGCGCCCTTTGTCCTTTTGTCCAAGAAGTGCGATCGCAGTTAGTGATTAGAGATCGAACCGAACTACCCGACGATGCCATGTATCACCTGGTGGCCTCTGTCTTTGGGTTTGTTCCAGGCAAGATTCTCTCTCCGTTTGCCGGCCAGAACGAATTCTTGAGTGCCGTGATAGCTGCCAAATCTTTGGAGCCTTTTTTGCCAGCAAGTACGATCGCCGAAATTGCCGCTTGCATCGAAGCTACGATTCCTTTTCGTCCGATTTCGGCCAGCGGTTTGAGTGCGATCGAACTTTTGCACCAGCGCTTGGTAAGTGTAAATCGCGATTTGAATTTCGGATGGACTGATGCCGAAACAGCAGAAATTGTCAAGCGTTCGGTCAGGTTAGCCAATCGGGATGTAGAAAATTTTGCCTCTCCAAATTCCTCTAATTTCTTAGACAATACCTGGAACTTGATGCCAGAAACCAACCACGAATTGAGCAATGTCAATTCCTATACCGTGGGCGGATATCGCAAATCTCTACAAAAGATGGAAGGATTTTTAAACTTCCTCAAACCCGAACTGGTTTTTCAGCAATTTATGCAAGAACCGGACAATGAAACCTACGCTCACATGATTGCCCAAACTAGAAAAAATATCGCAGTCGCCAAACTTTATCTGGGTATCAAACTAATTACCATCGCAATTTTAGAAGCTCTTTCCTACCGTTTGGGGCGCGACATTCCGCTTTCGACAATGATGGGAGAATTGCGCGCACCAGGATTTAAAACATCGGTTTTGGAAGATTACTTGCCCAACAGACAAATCGCTTACCCCTTAGAAAGTCAGTTAGAAAAAGAGGTTTTAGATTTGTTAGCAATAGGACGCAATCAAGAATCTCCCTATGATATTAAAAACTCCCCCGTGGCTACGTTTATTATCAAATCTATCGGCTTTGCTGAAACCGAAAACTTTTTGAAGAAAGCTCAAGAGTTTTTTGCAGGTCACATTTCATCGGAAGAGTTTCTGTCTTACTGCTCTCCCGATGTCATCGATACCATCTCCTCCGGGGTTATGAAACTCTTTGACAGCAGGAAGACAGCTTTAGGAACAGTTAAGTTAGCTCACCAAAAAGTTTCTTAGAATATGTTGGCAAAATCAGGACTTACGCACAACATAATTTTGGTAAGGTGCGCTCTGCACCTCGTGAACATTACCGCTATAATTCGACCGTAAAAACACTTTTTGCGTAAGTCCTGATTCACAAAAAGAGGACTAAAGTCCTCACAAAAAACAAGCTTGAGCGCGCGAAATTAACCGGACATTAGCAGTAATCGCGACTGAGTTATTGTTATTCTTTTCTTTCAATTATAATCGTCATGTGAGCGACTAATGCACCGATCGCTCCTACTGCTGCAATCACTGGAAACAAAGTCGCGCTGATGACTCCGCCGACTACTCCCACCGTCAGAGGAACTTCTACTAATATCCGTCCCTCTTCATTTTTGATAATCAGGCGACGGATACTCCCTTCGTGAATCAGCTCTTTAACTTTAGCAACCAAATCGTCGCCGTTAATCTTCAACTCCTCGACGCTAACTTTGTCATTAGTATAAGCAGGGGTTTCTAGAGGAGTAGCGTCAAATTTAACTTCAGTAACTTTTTCGGCAGAAACTTTTCCCGATACAGGTATTGATTCGAGTTCTCTTCCCCCGACTGGTTCTTGTATGCGATCTGTAGGTGTGTCCATTTTTTGTTCTCCTTTTCGGTAAAAGTATTTTTCTATAGAATTATTTAGAAATATAACACGCAACTTTTTGTTCATCAATCATACTTTTGGGTGATATTAAGGCATTTACGGTAAAGGTACGTCGATCGCCTCAGAAACCGGGTTTCTGCGAAGATTTCTGGTAACTCAACGAAAAAAATCCCAGAAACCGGGTTTCTCGCCCCCCATGTATAACCTCAGAAACCGGGTTTCTGCGAAGATTTCTGGTAACTCAACGAAAAAATCGTAGAAACCCGGTTTCTCGCCCCCCATGCGTCTAAGACTGAAACTCTCTCCCCTTGTGCCAATACGCTAACTGTCTACCTCAGAGCCTCCCACCGCCACACCCGTGAAAAACCTCAGATCGAGACAGCCACAGGATTAGAGCTACTTTCACACCTTAGATATTCAGACTCAGCGGATGTAGAGGTTGAAATACTGACATTGTACTGAAAGTGCGATCGCCCCGCCGTGTATAGATTTAACACATCTCGTTCGGCCAACTGCACATGGAAACCCTCCCTTACTTTTCTCCACTATCATTTTTATTCAAATCATTGCCCTCGCCCCACAAAACCCGGCCTCCCGAGGTTCCTCCCATGAACATCTTAGAGTTTCTAATGAGAATTGCTTAAAATAAAGGGGGAGCAGAAGTAATTATGATCGAAATATTATCGAAACCAAACCAATTATCTCAAATTGAAGTTGAGCTTGGCGCAAAGTCGGCTAAAATAGAATTTCTTCCTTCTGCTTCCCCTTTATTTCCCGTGTCCGATTTGGCAGCGACAGAATTTGCATATCAAGTTGGTGGCAGTTTGCAGGCGAATGCTCTTACCTACGTCACCAGAGCAGCAGATAGCGAACTTTACGACTCGTTAAAAGCAGGTGATTTTTGCTACGTGCTCACCTCCCGACAAATGGGAAAATCGAGTCTGCGAGTGCAAACAGCGCGCCGCTTGCAAGCAGAAAATATTGCCTGCGGAATGGTTGACATCACAGGAATTGGCACGGCTCAAATAACTCCCGTCCAGTGGTACGCGGGTTTTACAGCCACTCTCGCCAATAGCTTTAAAATTAAAATGAATGTCAAGACTTGGTGGCGCGATCGAGAAGACTTGCCGCCAGCAGTCAGATTAAATGAATTTATAGAAGAAGTATTGCTTCCTGCGAGCGATCGCAATATCGTAATTTTTATCGACGAAATTGACAGCATTCTCTCCCTGAACTTCTCCAGCGACGACTTTTTTGCCTGGGTGCGGGGCTGCTACAACAAACGCGCCGAAAATCCAGAATACAACCGCCTGACTTTTGCCTTATTTGGAGTTGCTACTCCTCAAGATTTGATCTCTGACAAAACCAGAACTCCGTTTAATATCGGCCGCGCCATTGAACTCAAAGGATTCGATATTGCCGAAACCACACCTTTAGTCAGAGGATGGCCAGAAAAAATCGATAATTCCCACGAAATTCTCAAAGAAATCTTAGCTTGGACTGGAGGACAGCCATTCCTTACTCAAAAACTTTGTCAATTAACTGCCCAGAAGTTAGCAGCAGAAACCAGCCGCGATTGCCATAGCCCAAGCAACTGTCAATTATTCATTGCCGAATTAGTGCAGTCTAGCACCGTAGAAAACTGGGAATTTCAAGACGAACCCGAACATCTCAAGACAATTCGCGATCGCCTCCTGAGAAATCCCCAGCGCACCGGCCGTTTGCTGGGACTTTACCAACAAATTTTAGCAGATATGACTCTGCCAAACGGCGCAGAAAATACAGCAGAAGAGTCGATATCTCAATACGATCTAGCTAAGTACAGTTCCGAAAAAATGGAACTTTTACTGTCAGGTTTAATCATCCAAGATGGAGGAAAGCTGAGAGTTTACAACCGAATTTATGCGTCTATTTTTAATCGGGAATGGATACAGCAAGAATTAGCAAAGCTCCTGCCTTACTCCCAGTCGATCTGCGCTTGGGAAGCCTCCAACCACACAGACGCTTCCCGCTTGCTGCAAGGCAGAGCTCTTGCAGAAGCCTTAATCTGGGCGGCTGACAAAAGTTTGAGCGATCGCGATTATCAATTCCTCTCGGCTAGCCAAGAACAAGAAAATCTGGAAGTTCAAAGAGCTTTGGAACTAGAAAAAGCAACTTCGCAAATATTAACCGAAGCAAATTTAGTTTTGACTAAAGCTCAGCAAAAAGCCAAGCGAACAGTCCAATTTAGTTTGTTTGCACTCGCTGTAATTTCTGCTATCTCTGGTAGCGTGCTCGTGCAGGTGCAGCGAGTAGCCCAGAAAGCTGAAAATCAAAAAAAACAAGCAATAATTACCCACATAGAAGCACTCAATTCTACCGCCGATATTTCCCTAAGCTACGATCAGCTAGGAGCTTTAATCGCAGCAGTCAGCGCTGGCAAAAAAATGCGAGAGATAGAAGTTTCCCCAACGCTGAAAGCACAGACACTAAATATACTGCACCGAACGGTAAATGCAGTTAGAGAACGCAATCGTTTGCTTAAGGGACACACGGCTAATTTCAGCCCGGATGGCAAGTTGATTGTGAGTGCGACTGACGAATTGTTGGTGAATTTCTTTCAGCCTAACGGTAAGTTAATTTTGAGTTTCCCTGGACACACCGAGTCAATTACTGAGGTAGTTTTTAGTCCTGACAGTCAGTTAGTTGCTTCTACAAGTTTTGACAAAACAGTCAGGATTTGGCGCCGCGACGGGACTTTGCAGCAAGTTTTAAAAGGACATCAAGATTTAGTTTGGAGTGCAAGTTTTAGCCATAATTCTCAACTAATTGCTACTGCAAGTTCTGATAAAACTATTAAAATTTGGAGTACAGGCGGGGTTTTGCTGCATACTTTAAAAGGACATACTAGACCCGTTACATCAGTTAGGTTCAGTCCCGACGGTAATATGTTGGCTTCAACCAGTCAAGATCGAACTGTCAAACTTTGGAAACGCACTGGAAAAACACTGTTTCGACTTGAGAAAACTCTTTTGGGACACAAAGATGAAGTCTGGGGCTGCAATTTCTCGTCAGACGGTAAGATGATTGCTTCAGCTAGTCACGATTGGAAGGTGAAAGTTTGGAATACTGACGGCAAGTTGCTCCAAACTCTCGATTCTACAGCAGCTTTGGGTAATGTCAGTTGGAGTGCAGACAGCAAGTTGCTTGCAGGGGGCGGCACTGACGGCAAGGTGAGACTTTGGCGCCGCGACGGGACTTTGCTGCAAACTTTTAGGGCACATCAAGCGGATGTGTGGAGTGTGAGTTTTAGTGCCGATCGCCAAACTTTAGCATCTGCCGGGAAAGATGGGTCGGTGAAGCTTTGGAGTCTCGATCCTGCTAAAGTAGAAGGTGCCGAACTTGACACATTGCTCGCCGTCGGCTGTCGCTGGCTCGGAGACTACCTGCAATACAATCCGGGTGTTGAGAGCGATCGGCATTTGTGCGAAAAAACTGATAATTGACATTTTGTGCCAATTAGCAGAAACAGGTTGCGGTTGAATTGTCACGGCTGGCGATCGGCTCCAGATTGGTCACTACTCTTTTCTGGATTGTCATATAATTTTAGGTAAGGGGTAATAGCAAATGTCCTCGCCCAGATCGCGGATGTCTATCAATCTGAACCAAATTCATGTTATGAAACATTCAAGCTAGTGATAAGTGCTAGATTCTGGTTAGGAGAATTTGGGACAGATTAAACTTACTAAGTAGTCAGGTTGCAAAGGTATCTACTGTTAAATTAATCTAACCGGCTATATTGTTTCGGGTGAAAACAGCACGATTTAAGAAAAAAATCATGCTGAATTAACTCGATTGGAGCGAGTCGAATAGAGTTGATTGCCAAGCTATCAAAAGAGTAGAGAAAGCAGTGCAAATAGTACGCAATACTCCAGCAGCCAACAGCAACTGCCAATTACCAAAGGAGGGAGCAGTGTATGAAACTGATGGGGTGAGTCCCCTGAAATCGCCGCTCGGTTTGCGATCGACTCTAGAGGAATTAACCCTGTACAACTTTCTCCTGGAGTCAGAGTGTCAGGGTGGCGAAGTTACTAAAATTTTTCAATCTAATCCTTTACTTCCCGGCATCATCATTACTGAGAAAGGAAAGTTTGCAGGGATGATTTCGCGCCGGCGTTTTTTTGAACACATGAGTCGCCCCTACAGCTTGGAGTTATTTTCTCAACAGCCTTTGTTCATCCTGTACCGCTTTACTAAAACTGATATCTTGGTTCTCGATCGCAAAACCTCTATTATGAAGGCAGTGCGGCAGTCTCTAGAGCGATCGCCCGAACTAATCCACGAACCCATTGTAGTACAGGTAGAGCCGGACAACTATCAACTTTTAGACGTTCACCAACTACTGCTTTCTCAGTTGCAAATTCACGAGTTAGCAACCGTGGCGATGCGGGAATCCCAAGCACAACTGAGACATCAAGCCCAACAGCTCGAACTTGCCCTCCTGGAACTTCAGCGCACTCAAACTCAACTAATTCAAACAGAGAAAATGTCTTCTTTGGGGCAGTTAGTAGCAGGAGTTGCTCACGAAATCAACAATCCCATCGGCTTTATCTACAGCAATTTGCACCATGCTAAAGAGTATACCGAAGGTTTAATGCGGATGCTTTCTCTGTACCGGCAGCACTGTCCCGAATCTATCCCAGAAATTGAAGCGGAATCAGAAAACATCGAACTCGATTATTTGCTGGAAGACTTACCCAAAGTGTTTGATTCGATGCAGCAAGGTGCAGAAAGGGTGCGCGATATCGTTTTGTCGCTGCGGAATTTTTGCAGGTTAGACGAAGCCCAAATGAAGCAGGTCAACATTCACGACGGTATCAACAACACAATTATGCTTTTGCAAAGCCAGCTTAAAGGGAAACCAGGGCAGGAGGCGATCGCAATTCACAAAGAATACAGCGACTTGCCGCTGGTGCAGTGCTATCCCGGACAGCTAAATCAGGTATTTATGAATATTTTGGTTAATGCCATTTACGCTCTTGTTGAGTGGAAAAAAACTGACAATGTCGATGGAAAAACCCCGAACAATTTGCAAGCAGGCGATCGAAATAATTCCCGTGCAAACACTCAATCTTCAATTTCTCATTCTAGCCATCTGATGCCTGCGATTCTGATTCGGACGGAGTTAATCGAGGGCAAAAAGGTAATAATTAAGATTTCTGACAACGGCCCGGGGATGACAGAAGATGTTCGGAAGCGGTTGTTTGACCCTTTCTTTACCACCAAGCCTGTGGGCAAAGGAACGGGGTTGGGATTGTCAATTAGCTATGAAATTGTTGTCAACCAGCACGGTGGCGAGTTGAAGTGCTTTTCCGAACCGGAAAAAGGAACTGAATTTGCGATCGAGATTCCACTTCAACAGTTTTCCCCAGCACATATATTACCTCGCTTTGCCTGATGACAGTTGACAGTTGACAGTTGACAGTTGACAGTTGACAGTTGACAGTTAACTACTGACTAATGACCAATGACTAATGACCAATGACTAATGACCAATGACTAATGACCAATGACTAATGACTAATAACAACTAACAACTAACAATTGACTACTGACTACCTTTGCAAACCCACTTCCACAAAACATGACTCGGCCCCTGTTGCCGAATGCGGCGCACTTGTTGTTCCAAACCCTGTTTTTCGCGCTCTTGCAATCCTCGCACATTGCGACTTTGCCTGAGCACTACTAAAGTCATCCCCAAGCACAAAACCAAACCGAGAGCTGACCAGCGGTGAAAATATAAACCGTAGCGCACCGCCGCCCAGGTGAAGTGCTCTAACCACAAAGCGATTTCGCGGCGCAAACCCCAAATACTCAAAGAACCGACGCTAATCCACAGCAATATCACAGTTAACCAGCGGCCGTAAACTGTTAGTTTGTGAAGCCTTTGGACTTCTATTTGAAAATTTGGGTCATTGGTCATTAATTATTGGTTATTAGTTATTGGTTATTGGTTATTGGTTATTGGTTATATCATATCCGGTTTATCGACCACAATAAAATTGGTTTGTAGTGAGGACTTTAGTCCTCAGATGTTGGAGGACTAAAGTCCTCACTACAAACACCTTCGATTAAACTTCTTCTGAGGGGTTAATTCCTTCTGCGGGGACGGCGATGGATTTGCCTGTACGACTGCGCCACCAAGCTAGCAGGGTGCTGGCAATGAAAATACTGGAATACGCACCAGCAATAAAGCCGACAATCAAGGCTAAAGCAAAGTATTTGAGAGTTTCGCCACCAAACAAAAAGATGGAAAACAAGGTCAGCAGCGTCGTCATGGTCGTGTTAATTGACCTTCCCAGGGTCTGCATGACGGCATCATCGACAATTTGATCGATCGACTGTCCGGGATTTAGCTTGATTACTTCTCGCACGCGATCGTAAATTACCACTGTATCGTTAACAGAAAAACCGATAATTGTCAAGAGCGCAACCACAAATAAACTGTCAACTTCCACTCCTATAGCCAAACCCAACATTGAGAAAATGCCCAGCGTAATTAAGACATCGTGAAACAAAGCAACGAAAGCAAAAAAGGCATAATCTAACTGAAATCGAAACGTCAGATAAATAGTAATACCAGCAAAGGAAAGGAACAAAGCTAGCAAACCGGAAGTAAATAACTGTTTGCCGAGAGTAGGGCCAACCGTATCAATTTGAATAGATTGAGGAGCAAAAGCGCCTATTTTCTCGCTCAAAGCTGTTTGCAACTTAGTCCGCTGTTCGACATCCAAAGTTTTAGTCCGCAGGGACAAACCGCGCTGTTCTTGGCCGATAACTTGAATGCTGCTGCCGGCCAAACCTTGGGTGTCGAGGACTTGGCGGACAGTGGCAATATCTATGGGTTTACAATTTTCCGGTTTCGTGCAGTCGAGTTCAAATTGCAGCCGAGTGCCGCCGATAAAGTCTAAACTGGGGCGCAGCGGTGCGCGGATGTCGGGACGAGTCCAAGAAATCGCCATCGACACTATACCTGCAAGGATTATAGCGGCGGAAATACTCCACCAGATCGATCGCTGTTTGATAACACTGAATTGCATAATTTGAAGGAAGAGGGAAGAGGGAAGAGGAAAGAGGGAAGAGGGAAGAGGTTACTGGTTACTGGTTACTGGTTATTGGTTATTGGTTATTGGTCGCAGTTAACAAATAACAAATAACAAATAACAAATAACTAACGATTAGCTATTAACTATTAGCAGTTTTCGACAAACCGGGACAAAACCACTCGGGTTTGCGTAATTTGGGAAAGCCCAACACTACCAACATTAGAGTGCGGCTGCAAGTAAGAGCAGTAAACATACTCACTGCGACGCCCAAGGCCAGCGTTACAGCAAACCCTTTGACTAAACCAGCCCCCAACCAGAACAAAGCAGCACAAGCAATCAGTGTAGTTACGTTGCCGTCTAAAATGCTGGAAAAAGCGCGGTAAAAACCTGATTCTACCGATCGATAAAGCGTCTTCCCCGATCGCAACTCTTCCCGCGTGCGCTCAAAAATCAGCACGTTAGCATCCACAGCCATCCCGATGCTGAGCACAAAACCCGCAATTCCCGGCAGCGTTAAAGTTACTCCCAACAGCACGAAAGCGGCCCAAGTTAACAGAGCATAAATTAACAGAGCAATATCTGCAATAACCCCAGGCAGTCGGTAGTACGCCACCATGAAAATCAAGACTAAAACCAAGCCGCCGATACCTGCATTAATACTGCTTTGAATGCTGTCTCGTCCCAAGCTTGCACCGATTGTGCGGTTCTCTACAATTTCGACAGGCACTGGTAAAGCACCACCCCGCAATTGCACTCCTAAATCGTTAGCTTCTTGTGCTGTAAATCGACCTTGAATTACAGCGTTGCCACCAGTAATTCCTGTCTGGGCAAATTCAACGCCTACAACAGGAGAACTGATCATTCTGTCGTCTAGAAAAATGCCGAGAGTCCGTCCCGTGCCGGCTAAGTTTTTAGTGAGTTCGGCAAAGAGTTCGCCTCCTTTGGTGTCGAAATTGAGTGCGACATTCCAGTCGTTACCACCAGTGGGTTGAGCTTGAGCATCTTTGAGGTTGGCGCCACCGAGTTCGCTGCTTTTGTAGAGTTTGGCGATCGCTTCATTGCTTCTTTTCAAAGCAGCCTGATTTTCTTGAATTGCGGCCTCATTTTTGCTGTTTTTGCTAGTTCTCAATGCTGTTTGCTTTGCCAGCAATTCCTGCTGCAACTGCCTTTCAATACCTAATTGCGCTTCTGTTCCCGGCAGTTGTTCCCGAAATTCTAGCTTTGCAGTGCCGCCCAAAACTCGTTCTGCTTGCTGCGGGTCATTGACTCCAGGTAATTGTACGAGAATTTGGTCTTCTCCTACTGTTTGCACTAATGCTTCGGAAACGCCCAAACCGTTGACGCGGTTTTCGACAATCCGCCGCACTGCTTCTAACATTCCTGGGTCAATTTTCGGGATATCTTTGGTAGTTTTTACCTGAATTGTGAGTTGTGACCCTCCTTGCAAGTCTAATCCCAGCCGCGTCGGAATTGTTGCTATCACAGTAATAGCGGCTACGATCAAAACAAAAATTATGGCTAATAATGAACGTTGTTTTTGCATACTTAATTATTGGTTATTAGTTATTGGTTATTAGTTATTAGTTATTAGTTATTGGTTATTGGTTCGTTCCGATGTTTTTTCGGTCTTTAAATAACAAATAACAAACAACAAATTACCAATAACCAATCACTATTTATACTCGCAAACCTACCATTTTTTGGACGGCTTCGACTATTTGATTGGGCTGGACAATTGTCAGTCTTTCCAAATTACCGTTGTAAGGCGTGGGAATATCTTGTGAAGAGAGGCGCAAAACTGGTGCGTCGAGTTCGTCAAAAAATCGATCGCTAATCGAAGCAATTAGTTCGGCACCGATGCCTCCGGTTTTCATGCACTCCTCTACAATGATTACTTTGTGAGTTTTGCGAATAGATTCGCCGATGGTTTCCATGTCGAGGGGTTTGAGAGAAATTAGGTCGATTATTTCGGGATCTAAACCTTCTTTCATGAGTGCCGGCAAGGCTTGCAGGACGTGGTGGCGCATCCGCGAATATGTCAAGATAGTGACATCTTTGCCCGATCGCACAATTTCCGCTTTATCTAACGGCACTAAATATTCTGTGTCTGGCAAATTTTCCTTAAGGTTGTAAAGCAAAACGTGCTCGAAAAACAGTACCGGGTTATCATCGCGGATTGCTGATTTTAAGAGTCCTTTGGCGTTGTAGGGAGTCGAACAGGCGACAATTTTCAAACCCGGTACTGCTTGGAAATATGCTTCTAACCGCTGGGAGTGTTCGGCGCCGAGTTGTCTGCCCACGCCACCTGGGCCGCGAATTACCATCGGCATTTTGAAGTTGCCGCCGGAGGTGTAGCGCAGCATTCCGGCGTTGTTGGAGATTTGGTTGAAAGCGAGAAGCAAAAAGCCCATGTTCATGCCTTCGATGATCGGCCGCAATCCCGTCATTGCTGCGCCGACTGCCATGCCTGTAAAGCTATTTTCGGCGATCGGGGTATCCAGGACTCGGAGCTCGCCATATTTGTCGTAGAGGTCTTTGGTGACTTTATAGGAACCACCGTATTGACCTACGTCTTCGCCGAGTACGAATACAGAGGAGTCGCGGGCCATTTCTTCGTCTAACGCCTCGCGGAGGGCGTTGAACAATAAGGTTTCTGCCATAGGAGGTAATGATTGCAGGAGGGTTAGATTAGAATATTAACCTTTTGCGGGTGTCGATGAGGAGGCGATCGTACATTTGACAGTTAAGACTGGAGATTTTGCCAAGACATATCATAACATTTGTATTATGTCAATCAATATTTATGTAACCCAACCTTAGCTGTATGGTGTGTGGCGATCGACAATCCTCAAGAAAAAGCGACAATCTAGTAGCGACGCACCCTACGAATACGAGTAATAAATATTTAAGCCAGCGAAGCTTAGTATCGTTACTATCCGTGTCGTGCTGTTGTTCTGTTTTCTCTCTTTTGCGTAAAGGCCGATCGAATTGCGACAATTATGAGCAGTATAGAGATTTTAATGCCATGGCAGACCCCGAACATCAACCGAGAGAATACGATGCCGTCAAAGGCGGTCAAAATCAACCTCCCATAGGTGCAGCAGTCTTAGGAGGAATTCCCGGCGTGAAAAGTCGCTTAGCTTCCCACATACTCTCCGTCAGAATCGCCGCACTTTCTGAAGCGTTGAAATATGGAGATGCAGGGTTAGATTTAGTTGTGGCTGCATTGCAGGATGAATCAATGCAAACAAGTTGGTTTTTGCACAGCATTACTGACAGTCATCATATCTATAAAAATCTGAAATTCAAACAAGTTTTGTCAATTCCCGCTCATCGCGATCGCGATTGGAAATATGGAACTTTGAGAGCATTGATGATGAAAATAGCCCAGCAATCTGCGGATGTTGCTGCGGATTTTTCTCGCACTAACAATCCCAATGGTGTTTGGAGTTACGGGTGGGCGCTAAATTTGCGATCGCCTTTTGTCCTCAGCAGCACTCCCAGAGTCCGGGAAGGGCTAGACTCCTGGTGGGGTAACTGTGCTCCTGATGGCAACCCTGGTGTCTATTACAACGCGACTGGTAGCGCGATCGTACTGGGCGCCACAACCCGCTTTGAACCCGGCCAATTAGCTTTACATCCAGGGCCTAATGGTGAGTATGGCTTAGTGCGCTGGACTGCGCCGGAAACTGGTAATATCTCGATCGCCTCCATATTCACTGGTCTAAATTTTGTCGGGCCAACCACAACCGATGTCCACATTCTCCACAATAATCTGTCTATCTTCGACAACTTTGTTGAGGGCTTTGGTGAGGATAGTGGTGTGCGGTGCGATCGCAATTTGGCGGTAATTAAGGGCGATACGATCGATTTTGCTGTCGGCTTCGGAAGGAACCAGAATTACTATCATGACACTACCGGACTCGCGGCGGCGATCGCACTGACTAAGCCTTAGCGATGGGGATTTGATGTTGGATGATACGCCTCTCCAGAGGGCTCGCATCCCAACAACTTACCTGAAAGTTAGCTGTAGTGTGCGTCGCGATCGACAATCCTCAAAAAAAAGCGACAATCTAGTAGCGACGCACCTGCGATCGCAAGACTCGTGGAAACAAACCTATATGTAAGGTGCATCGCCACTCGAAAAGTCGATATAATTTAGAGATTTAAAATGGCGACGCACCTACGAATACTAAGCTTTTGTCGCATTATATGCCGTTTAATAGTAGAGGAATATTATGTTCCAGATAAAAACTGAACTAACTCTGGAAGAGTTTCTCAGTCTCCCCGAAGGAGAAGGAGATATTACCTACGAACTTGTTGACAATCAAGCAGTACCGAAGATGTCACCGAAAAAATTTCATTCTCGCCTCACCAGAAGCCTGATAAAAATCCTCGAACAGTGGGGTGAAGAACGGGGAGAAATCGGTGTAGAATGGGCGGTTAAATTAACCAGAATGGGGCAAGATTGGGTTCCAGTCCCAGACCTTTTATATGTTTCTTACGAACGCTTATCTCCAGACTGGAACCAAGATGAAGCCTGTCCTGTCGTCCCGGAATTAGTCATAGAAATCATTTCACCCGAACAAACTTTTGGTCAGTTAGCTGCGAAAGCCAGAAATTATTTAGATGCTAAGGTTTTGCGGGTTTGGGTGGTGGATAGTAAGGCCAGAAGCATTACAGTTTTTTATCCGGATGCAGCACCGCAGACTTATATGGGAGATACTCTATTAAAAGATCCACTTTTTGTATCCGCTCAATAATTCGGGGTAGGAGAGAAAAAAGTAAGCAGAGTAAAAAAAGTGTTATAAAATAGGATACATGACGCCAAAGACTATTTCACAAGACAAATCATCCTACAATATACTACTG
>NZ_JAHREU010000093.1:0-20542 GCF_020883145.1 Microcoleus sp. CAWBG27 | reverse complement strand
GCTTTCAATATTCTGTTGAAAGCTTTGAGGGATACCTCCATGTCTGGTAAGCTGCAAGCTTTCCAGATTATGCCATACACAGTAGATTTGGGTGGATTCCTAGATTTACCGGGTTAAATGTATCTGTTAAAGGTTAGACTTGTCTAATTCTCACACATCTCCTGATTTGTCATTGGCAAAAGTCCCTGACGACAAAGTACGGCCGGCTCGACATCAAGTAACGATCGCCTCGATCTTTGACCTAAACCCTGCGCCAAACCCAAAAAGAGACTCGTCAGTGCAAATAGATTAGGATGGAGAAGCTCGATCGACCAGTTTTGATCTTTCACATCTACCTATACTATGAGAATTACTTTTGTCCTTCCTACCCTTGCTCTTACAGGTGGCATGAGGGTTTTGTCTATCTACACACAAATTCTCCAACAGCGAGGACACAAAATATGTATCGTCTCTACACCTCACGAACGACCAAGTTTAATGCAACAATTGCGCTCTGTGGTCAGAGGTAAGGGTTGGGAACCCGCTCAGGCGAGAGGGCCGTCTCACTTTGACCGTATAGATGTCGAAAGTCGAGTTACCGAAACCTACCGTCCAATTACCGACAGGGACGTACCTGATGCCGATATTATCATGGCTACTTGGTGGGAAACTGCCGAGTGGGTGTCTAAACTCTCCCCCAGCAAAGGAGCGAAAGTATATTTTCTCCAACACTACGAGGCTTTTGACTACACACCAAAAGCTCGAGTAGATGCAACTTGGCGGCTGCCGATGCACAAAATTGCCGTGGCTAAGTGGCTGGAAGACAAGGCTAGGAATGAATTTGGTAATTTGTCTGTATCTCTCGTGCCTCCGACTGTTGACACCACACAATTTTACGACCCCCGATCGCGATCGGGGCAGCCGCGGGGCAAGCAGTCAGTTCCCACAGTCGGGATGTACTATTCTATAGCTCCTTGGAAAGGGTGTGCTCTTGCCATTGAAGCTTTCAATCTAGCGGCCAAAAGAATCCCTAATCTTCGTTTAGTTGCCTTTGGTTCCGGCGAAACTGCTCCTCCGGATTTGTTGCAGCATAATATTGAGTATTATAAGATACCTAGTCAAGACGAACTCAAAGAACTTTACAGCAAATGCGATGCTTGGCTGTTTGCCAGCCAAACCGAAGGCTTCGGCTTGCCAATTTTAGAAGCGATGGCTTGTGGCACTCCAGTGATCGGCACTCCTGCTGGCGCGGCTCCGGAACTCCTAGCTGGCGGGGGTGGAATACTTGTGAAACCAGAAGACCCAGAGGATATGGCAAAAGCGATCGAGCAGATTTGTCAGTTGTCTGATGCCGAATGGCGGGCCATGTCTGAGACTGCTTTGGACACGGTGATACATTATACCTGGGAGGATGCAACCGATATCTTCGAGGCTGCACTGTACACCGCACTCGAACGTCAGCCACAATTAACGGACAACCTGTACAAATAGAAAGCTATTTATAGCCTTTCGAGCTGCCCTATGAGGTACTCATGGGCATAGGGCATTGGGCATAGGCCTCCGTCATAGGTCTCCGTGGGCATACCTCACCACGCTTGAGAACCGCTTTATCAAGATCGGGTAAAGAGGCGATCGTCAGAGCGAGAATTCAGATCCGGGAAATAAAGTAGTCTTTCTACCACCATTTTACTGCCAAAAAAACCTATGGCTGCATTAATCCCATTGACGATGTTCGGTTTGATCCCGATCGTTCTTTACTTGTTTGTGAGGTTTCCGACTCAGCGGGCGGTAATTATCACTTTTGTGGCAGCGTGGCTGTTTTTACCACAAGTTTCTTATCCCATCCCCATATTGCCCGCCTATACCAAAGTTTCCGCATCTTGCTACGCCATTTTGCTGGGTGTTATTATCTACGACACTGAGCGCATCACCAAATTTAAGCCTGGCTGGCTGGACGTGCCAGTCGTAATTTGCTGTTTGTCTCCAATTGTTTCACAACTTACTAATGGCGGTAGCCCGATTTCTCCGACTTTCAACCAAATCGTTACTTGGGGTCTGCCTTATTTTTTTGGACGGTTGTATATGGGTAGTTTAGACGGGCTGCGACAATTGGCGATCGGGATTTTTGCAGGTGGTTTAGCCTACGTTCCTTTTACTTTATTGGAAGGGGTTAAGGGCCCACTTCTGCACCAAATGGTTTACGGCGTCAACGCCTTTGAGGACTGGGGTCAAGCAAGGCGCATGGGGGGGTGGAGACCTGTAGTATTTATGCAGCACGGTTTGATGGTAGGCGTGTGGATGATGACAGCAGCCTTAATCGCAGTTTGGCTCTGGCAAACTGGGTCGCTCAAAAAGTTTCAGGGCAAAAACATTAAGACTCTAGCAATTGTATTAACTATCGCTTTTTTCCTCTGCCGTTCTACAGGTGCCTATACTTTATTTTTTATCGCGTTGCTCATATTATTT
Source organism: Microcoleus sp. CAWBG27 (assembly GCF_020883145.1). NCBI lineage: Bacteria > Bacillati > Cyanobacteriota > Cyanophyceae > Oscillatoriales > Microcoleaceae > Microcoleus > Microcoleus sp. CAWBG27. The sequence goes on along the minus strand of NZ_JAHREU010000093.1, from coordinate 18,097 downwards.
TGTGCCAAGTGGTTTCGGACTTCTTTGCCACTACTATTCGTAATTGGATATATAGCGTTTTATCTGTACGTAGCTGCATCGGGTCAATTTTCGAGCCGCGACGTGATGAGCGTAATCAATCCCATATTTGGCGAAGAACGGGCCGCCTCTCTGAAGTTTAGATTTGACATGGAAGAGATATTAGGAGATAAAGCGCGACAAAGATTTATTTTTGGCTGGGGGGATTCGGGCGGAAACCGCGTGTACGACGGGTACGGTAAAGATATCTCGGTCACTGACAGCTTGTGGATTATTGCATTTGGCATCAACGGTGCAGTCGGTTTAGTTAGTTTATTTTCTTCATTTTTACTTCCTGTTGTCGTCTTTGCGTTCAAGTATCCCGCCAGAACCTGGTCTCATCCGAAAGTAGCGCCCGCTGCGGCCCTGGGAGTAGCCGTAACTATGTATATGTTTGACTGTGTTTTGAACGCTATGGCTAACCCGATTTTTGCGGTTATTGCTGGAGGAATATCGGGTCTGGTTTTAAAAGCTCCAGAAAGTCTCAAGGCAAAGAAAACCAGTTTGCCACCAAGAAGACAGTCGCTGGTTCACCAAAAATCAGGATGATTTTCAAGCTTTGAGCGCGCTCAAAGCTTGAAAATATATTGGGTTCTCTAGATACAAAAATTCAAAAATCTACTATGTTTGTATTAAATCTAGTCACGAAGTTGCAATCTCTTTCTCAGTTTGCTCAAAATTAATGTAATAAAATAAAATATCGATATTAATTGGCAAGGTTTCAAACATTAGCACCGGATTGTGTTTTGATTAAAACTGTGTTGCGAGTTGTAAAGCAAATTAGCTTTATACACTTTTTCCTAAAAGCCGCAGATTCTTTACACAATCTTTAAACATTCTGACTGGACAGGTAGGGTGTAGGGCGATATACTAAAAAAAGTATATTCACCCCCACGCCCAAGTAGTGAAAACACTCTTGCTGTATCGTGGGTTTATGGTTTGAGTTGTAGTTGAATATCAAGGCTGGATGGGAATAACAAAATGAAAACCGTTAATTTATTGAATGTAGCGATAGATAACTTTACAATTACAGAGTTATTTGAAAAACTAGACGACGAAGGTGGTGTCGTATTTACACCCAATGTAGACCACTTAATTAAGTTGCAATATGACCGCGACTTTTATGAAGCTTACAATACATCGAGTTATAGAGTCTGCGACAGTCAAATTTTGATGTATGCCTCAAAATTTTTGGGTACTCCTATCAAGGAAAAGATTTCGGGTTCTGATTTGTTTCCGGCATTTTATATCTATCACAAGGATAACGAGGACGTTAAAATATTTTTGCTAGGAGCGGCTGAAGGAATTGCCAGGAAAGCTCAGGAAAAAATCAATCAAAAAATTGGTAGAGAAATAGTTGTTGAAGCACTTTCTCCTTCTTTTGGATTTGAAAAAAATGAGGAGGAGTGTGAAGCAATAATTGACACGATCAATAAATCAGGAGCTACAGTTCTGGCTATAGGAGTGGGAGCGCCGAAGCAAGAGAAGTGGCTGGTTAAATACAGAAGTAAATTCACGCACGTGAAAGTTTTCTTGGCCGTAGGTGCAACCATTGATTTTGAAGCTGGTTGCAAAGCAAGATCTCCTAAATGGATGAGCGAAGTTGGCATCGAATGGGCGTACCGACTGTTAAGCGAACCGAGAAGGTTGTGGAGAAGATATTTGATAGAAGGTCTGCCGTTTTTCCGCTTGATCGTAGAACAAAAATTAGGGTTTTATAAAATGCCTTTCGTGGACAGTTAAACCCCGAAGCTAGAAGGGAAGGGGCTTGGGAAACACTCTTATTTACAAATCAATAACGTCAATGAATCTGAGTGTGATATCCGGCGTTTGAATTGGGCCCAGACAGATGGAATCTGTGGAAAGTGCGATCGCACTTTCTGCCAATAATTCTGCCAACTATATTCATTTTTGGTTTCAGGTGCAGGTAAAATCGGAAAGAAACCTTTGTTGCAAATCCCTAACTCGGGATTTAAATCATGAATCTGCCTTCTTTCTTGTGGTTGTGGAAAATAGCGGCGTGGTCAATGGGTGCGGCGCTTTTGGCTTACCTGTTGTTGGCCGTTACTGGAACGTGGATGTTTGCCGCCCGCAGCACGAAACAGCCGCGCCCAAAATGGCTGCGTCCCTTTCATTTGGGGACTGGTGCGGGGATGGCGACTCTGGTAATTTTACTGCTCTTAATTGGGGTAGTCGGTACGCTGGGAGAGTACGGCAAGTTGGGTCATTCGGTTCATTTGCCGGCGGGGTTGGCTGTGGTGGCGTTGGTGTTGGTTTCTGTGGGAAGCGGGCTGCAAATTGGCCCTAAAAATCCTTGGGCGCGTCCGCTACACATTGGCACTAATTTGGCTTTGTGTGGGGGATTTGTGATTGTTTTGCTCACCGGATGGACGATTGTACAAAAGTATTTACCGAAAGTTTAACGTTTGATGGTTCGGACTTCAGTCCTCTGATAGGTAGATGCGGACTGAAGTCCTCACTACGAACCCGAACCTGAGATGCGGACTGAAGTCCTCACTACGAACCTGAGATGCGGACTGAAGTCCTCACTACGAACCCGAACCTGAGATGCGGACTGAAGTCCTCACTACGAACCTGAGATGCGGACTGAAGTCCTCACTACGAACCCGAACCTGAGATGCGGACTGAAGTCCTCACTACGAACCCGAACCTGAGATGCGGACTGAAGTCCTCACTACGAACCTGAGATGCGGACTGAAGTCCTCACTACGAACCTGAGATGCGGACTGAAGTCCTCACTACGAACCTGCTACTTTAGCTATGAAATCTAAGATATGTTGAGCGGTAATCTGTGGTTTTTCTAAGTGGGGAACGTGTCCGCAATCCGGTATCCAAATTAGTTGGGAATTTGCGATCGCACTTTTAAACTTTTCTGCATCCGCTGTCCCTAAAATTCTATCTTGTTTTCCCCACAAAATCAAGGTTTGCTGCTGAATTTGCGACAGCTTTGCCCCAAAACCGCCGTAACCTCCACTTTTGGTAAACGCAATTAAAGCTTGATTCCAGTTGGGCATTTCTAAGTGCAAGGCCGCGCAGGTTTGTGCGTCAACAGAAGCTAAAGTTTCGTCGAAATAAGCATTGACGCTAATTTTTTGGCGAATTCTTGGGTTCCGCAAAAATGAAGTTGCCAGATATCCTAAAGGAGGAATTAAAAATTTTCCCTTGTTAGATGTGACGGCAAAACCTGCACTGTCTATTAAGACTAATTTTTTGACAGCTTCGGGATGATTGAGAGTGAAATCTATGGCTGCTGCACCACCCATCGACGCGCCAACTAAGATTACAGGCTGCGAAATCAGCGTTTTCCAGAAATAATAGAGGTGACTTCCAATCGCTTTTTGACTGAATGGCAAATCCGCCGCTCTTTCTGTAAAGCCAAAACCCAACAAATCAACGGCCCAAGTCTCATTTTTTTCGGCAAGCAGCGGCAACAGGCGGCGGTATTCAAATACGGAACTGTCGAAGCCGTGAATTAACAAAATTGGCGTATTTCCACTGCCTTGGCGCGCGTAGGTTGTGGCAATTGGCTCCTGTGTTATGGGAGTTGTAATTGCCTCTTGTTGGATGTTTTGGGCTAAGCTAATTGAGGTAGATTCTGTGAGTTGTGCGATCGACTTTGGGAGAAAACTTGCTGGCATAATTCTTGATAAAGTGTGAATCGGTAGGGTCGAGGCCTCCGCGATCGCCCCTTTCCCTCAAACATTTAAGTATATATGCTCGATCGCCTCCTACTTGAGGATTTAGGGCGATCGACCTCTGAAACCAGGATCTATATTTAGTCTCGTGGTGTCTCGGCTAAGGCTGAGTTGGTTAACTATATGTTAAAATATTTGAGAATAGTTGCTAATAATTCCTTTTTAATTTACTATGCTTAAGAGCAGTAGGTATTGCTTCGTGGGGGTTAAAGCGCACATTGGCATCTAACGCAAGAGAGATTAAAACTACGAACTCGCCAAAAAATCGTCTTTCTGGGCTGGTTGGATGGCTGCGTCCGAAATATTAACAGGGAAAGAGTTCGCTGAAACTGGAAATTTAGCGATGTATACCATTGTGCGCTGCCAGTATTGAGAATTAATCTCAAGTCTGGCGCACAAGCAAGCCCAAGCAAAAAGTTACTAAAATCGATCGACAACCAGAAGAGATGAAAGAAAACACCCAAGAATACAGCCAACAAAACGAACAGCTAAACCCAAGACAGTTCGGGGCTTTTACCTTTTACGGCGAGACACCAGAAGTCTCTCAAAACGCAGAGGATAGCACAGAAAGTGAGCCAGACTCAGCTCGATGTAAATCATTCCCGCTAGCAATGGCAAGCGTTGGCGACAAGCTGCGGATAGTCAAACTCAAAGGTTCAGATGGCACAGTGCGACGCCTCATCGGCATGGGATTAGTCCCCGGCATCGAAGTTCAAATCGTCAGCAATTCTGGGGGATCGGTGATTGTGGGGATTTGCGACAACCGCATCGGTTTGGGGGCGGGTATGGCACAGAAAATTATGTGTACGAATCTTGTCTAGGGAAATTATCAAAAAATTGTATCTACAGCAATTTTATTTGATTTGTGACAAAGATTTTCTTTTTTTTACCGCAGAGGGCGCAGAGGGCGCAGAGGAAGAGTAAAGAGAGGTGTTCGCACATTTTGAAAGGGTTGCTAGATTCAGGAATTTAATTTGTTCAAATTTAGACTGTATTCAAACAACTGATGAACGAGAAAAAACAACTAGGGGATTTGGCTGTCGGCGCAATCGGCCGCGTTATTGGCTATGAGAAAACAGCCCGCGCTTATAAGGGCAAATTGTTGGCAATGGGGCTGACACCGGGAACTGAGTTTACTGTTACTCGCTATGCACCTTTGGGAGATCCGATAGAAATCCTGGTGCGGGGTTTTAAACTCAGTTTACGCAAAGATGAAGCTAAAACTCTATTTGTAGAAGAAGTGAAATAATGACTAAGCAAATTATTGGATTGGTGGGCAACCCCAACTGTGGAAAAACTACTTTATTTAATGCCCTGACTGGTGCTAATCAACGAGTAGGTAATTGGCCTGGAGTAACAGTTGAACGCAAAGAGGGAAAATACGCTCACGACGGTTTAGCAATTACGATTGTTGACTTGCCGGGAGTTTATTCTATCGATGCCGAAGACGGAGATACCGGACTCGATGAATTGGTAGCGCGAGATTATTTGCTATCTGGCGAAGCTGATGTGATTGTGAATATTGTTGATGCTTCCAACTTAGAACGAAATTTGTATCTCACAACGCAAATTTTAGAGATGCGCGTGCCGATGATAGTCGCGCTAAACATGATGGATGTTGCCAAGGAACGAGACATCCGAATTAATGTTAGCAAACTCGCAGAACGCCTCGGCTGTATGGTAGTGCCGATGAGTGCTACGTCAAATGACGGGGTGCCTTTGTTGCGCGATGCTGTGAATAAGGCGCTGGTTAAGCCGATCGTACCATCTGCCTATGTAGCTTATCCGGCTGTCATCGAAGATGCGATCGCCCAACTAATCCCGCATATCCAACAGCATAGCCCAAATCGCAGTATCGATGCCCGCTGGACAGCCCTGAAACTCCTAGAATACCAGGATGAAGTCGCCCCGGAACTCGCCGATACAGAGTTAGAAAAAATAGTCGTCCCGCACCGCCGCCGAGTCCACGAAACCCTCGATGACGACTTAGATATTATCATTGCCGACAGCCGCTACACCTTCATCCACACCCTCACTCAAGGCGTCGCCGAATCTTCCAGAGAAGTCAAGGCCAATCTTTCCGATAAAATCGACCAAATTGTGCTCAACCGCTGGTTAGGCATTCCCGTATTCTTGATGGTGATGTACTTAATGTTCACCATTTCGATTAACGTTGGGGGAGTGTTTATTGACTTCTTTGACCAATTCTTCGGGACAATTTTTGTAGAGGGTTTTGGTGATATTTTAGAAAGTATCGGTTCCCCTGGATGGTTGATCGGACTGCTCGCAAAAGGTGCTGGTGGCGGGATTCAAACCACATCTACTTTTATTCCCCAAATTGGGATGATGTTCTTGTGTTTGTCAGCCCTCGAAGACTCCGGCTACATGGCACGGGCAGCTTTTGTGATGGACAGATTAATGCGGTTTGTCGGACTTCCCGGCAAATCCTTTGTACCGATGATGATCGGTTTTGGGTGCAATATTCCGGGAATCATGGCGACGCGGACATTAGAAAATAAGCGCGATCGCACGATGACGATTATGATGAATCCATTCATGTCTTGTAGCGCCAGATTAGCAGTTTACGCCCTGTTTTGTGGCGCATTCTTCCAAGTGGGCGGTCAAAACATGGTGTTGGGGCTTTACCTGTTAGGCATTTTAGCAGCAGTGATCACTGGACTAATCCTCAAGAATACCATCCTGCAAGGAGAAGCTGCACCGTTTGTGATGGAACTGCCGCCCTACCACATTCCTAAGCTTAAAGGAGTGCTGCTGCGGACTTGGGACAGATTGCAGGCTTTTATCAAAAAGGCAGGAATTGCGATCGTCATCATGGTAATTATATTGGGAACCATGAGTTCAGTTGGCACCGACGGTTCCTTCGGCAAAGAAAACAGCAAAGATTCAATTCTGAGTGCAGTTGGCCGCGCAGCAACACCCGTATTTACACCCATGGGAATCACCCAAGAAAACTGGCCCGCTACCGTTGGTTTGCTAACAGGAGTATTTGCCAAAGAAGTCATGGTTGGAACCTTGGATTCCTTATACACTCAACTAGCAGACGAACAAAAAGCAGCAAGTGGAGAACCGGAGAAAAAAGAAGAATTTAGCTTCTGGGGAAATATCGGCAAAGCATTTTTTACAATCCCAGAGAATCTCACAAAACTTCCCGGTCAACTTTTCGATCCCCTCGGCTTAAGTTCCACCAATATTACAGACAAACAAGCAGCAGCAGATGCTCAAGGTATTTCTGGTAGCACCTACGGACAAATGTCTAAACGCTTTGGTTCTAATAGTGCGGCCTTTGCTTATTTGTTGTTTGTATTGCTGTATTTCCCGTGCGTCTCCGCAACCGCAGCACTTTACCGCGAAACTAATTTGGGCTGGACAGTATTTGCCTGTACTTGGACTACAGGTTTAGCTTATTTTACGGCTGTTGAATACTATCAAATTGCCACGTTTGTAGAGCATCCAGCATCATCTATTGCTTGGATTGGAGGACTGGCGGTAACTATGGCTGCCGCCATTTTGGGATTGAAAATTGCTGGTTCAAAACGCCACAAACGGCGCGAAGCGATGAGTCAGTAGTCAGTCGCACTGCATATCCTCGCGAGCGGGGACAGCACTGCATATCCTCGCGAGCGGGGACAGCACTTCCTACAATAACCAAGGAGAAAAACCATGATTTTAAGCGAAATCCAGCAGTTTATTTCCCAAAATAAAAGAGCATCTCTCGCTGATTTGAAACTCCATTTTCGCATGGACGGCGATGCTTTGCGCGGAATGCTGAACCGCCTCATCCGCAAAGGCCGCATCAGTAAAATGGCAGAGGCGAAAAAGTGCGGCGGATGTCACAGTTGCAGCGACGATGCTACGGAGATTTATGTGTGGGTAAATGCCGATAAATCCGCACCCGCAGAAGAACCAGTTTCTGCAAATTGCCATTAATCTCATGTTCGCTCAATTACCCCGAATCAACAAGGTTCGTAGTGAGGACTTTAGTCCTCATCTTAGGACTAAAGTCCTCACTACCAACAGCAATCACCCTCAATCCCTCTCCTTCCCTCTTCCTCTTTCTTATCCTCTCTTTCTCTGCGTCATCTGCGGTCTCTGTGGTTAATTTAAAAAAATCTTGTTCGCAAATCCAAGAAAATTAGGATACCATTTACTAAAATATCTGAATATGTGCTCAATAATGACAATCATTCTAAAATCTCAAAAGGATACTGAATAATGACTCAAACTCCTTCCCTCAAAACGCTACAAACTAAGATTGGCGGAATGGACTGCGGCAACTGCGCCAAAACAGTAGCAGCAGGCTTGCAAAAATTGCCCGGAATTACCGATATCAATGTAGTTTTTGCAACAGAAAGTTTGCGCTTAAATTACGATCCTCAACAAGTAACCGAAAAAGCTATTTTCGATCGCATTCAAACTTTAGGCTACACTATCGAACAGCCCTCCGCAGCAGTATCCTCGAAGGAGGAGTGTTGTTCGGGCGAACACCATCACGAACACCATCACCAGCATTCAACTGTCGAGAAAACTCAAAAAACCAACCCAACTAACTGGGAATTCTGGCTTCGCAATCGCCGGGGACAAAGTGTCATCTTAGCTGGAATAGGATTAATTCTGGGATTGCTAACTCAGCATTTAGCATTGCCAATTTGGCTGTCGCGGGGTTTTTACGGTATCGGTATTATTGTAGCCGGATTTGCGATCGCCCGCGCCGGCCTGATGGAGTTGCGCTTGCGCCGCGCCGACATGAATTTGTTGATGACAATTTCGGTAATTGGCGCGGTGGCTTTAGGCGATTGGTTTGAAGCGGCGTTAGTTGTATTCCTGTTTAGTCTGGGAACAACTTTGCAAACTTTCACTTTCAGCCGCACTCGCCATGCTATTGCTAGTTTGATGGATATAACACCTGCGACTGCAACTGTCAAGCGCGACAATAATTGTGAAGTAACGGTGCGGGTTGAGGAAATTCAAATCGGAGAAATTCTGACAATTCGTCCCGGGCAAAGGGTAGCATTAGATGGAGTTGTGGTATCGGGGAATTCGGCGATCGACCAATCGCCAATTACGGGTGAATCTATCCCCGAAGATAAGGAAACGGGCGATCGGGTTTTTGCCGGCACTTTAAATCAAACTGGCTTTTTGGAAGTCAAAGTTACTCACACTGCGAATGATACCACGGTTGCGAAAATTGTTCACTTAGTCGAGTCGGCGCAGTCGAGCCGCGCCCCAACTCAGCAGTGGGTGGACAGGTTTGCAGAGATTTATACTCCTATTGTGATTGCAAGTGCGATCGCGCTTACACTAATTGGGCCCTTAATTTTTGGTCAACCCTTCAGCGTCTGGTGCTACCGAGCCCTGGTAATGTTAGTCATAGCCTGTCCCTGCGCCTTAGTAATTTCCACTCCGGTTTCGATTGTCAGCGCCATTGGTGCAGCCACCAGCCAAGGCGTGTTATTTAAGGGCGGAAACGGCTTAGAAAATGCTGGAAAAATTAAGAGTCTGGCCTTTGATAAAACCGGAACTTTGACTGAAGGTAAACCCGTTGTGCAAAAGGTTTACAACTTGGGAGAAGTGAGCGCCAGCACGGTATTGTTAATTGCAGCTTCTTTGGAACAAAAATCGGAACATCCTTTAGCTAAGGCAATTATTACCAAAGCGAAGGAAGCAGGAATCGAGTTAGAAACTCCCGAAAATTTTACTGCTTATCCGGGTAAAGGAATTGCTGCTAATTTTGCAAACAACCTCTATCTTGTCGGAAATCGCCGCTTATTTGCCGACCAAAATATCGAACTGCCAACATCAGCAGTCTCTCTGCTAGATGATATCGAGAAATTAGGGCAAACTCCCGTTTTAGTCGGCAGTAGCCGCGGTTTGTTGGGAGTGATTGCTTTGGCTGACGGCTTGCGACTGGAAGCTGCCGAAGCCCTACATTTGCTGAAACAGATGGGTTTGAACAATTTGGTGATGCTTACGGGCGATCGCACTTTTGTAGCCCAGCAAATAGCCCAACAACTCAACCTATCTGAGTATAAAGCAGAACTGCTACCATTCGACAAACTTCAATCAATTCAACAATTGCGAAATAAGGGAACCGTCGGAATGGTAGGCGACGGCATTAATGATGCCCCAGCTTTAGCAGCCGCCGATATCAGCTTTGCAGTTGGCGGCATTGATATCGCACTAGAAACTGCTGATGTAGTGCTAGTTGGTAGCGATTTGAGAAAACTCGCCTATGCAGTTGATTTGAGCCGCCGTACCGTAAGTGTTATTCAGCAGAATGTAATTTTTTCGTTAGTCACAAAAGCACTGTTTTTATTGTTGGGAACCTTTGGGTTTGTAGGTTTAGCCGTGGCAGTTTTGGCAGACACCGGAACTTCGTTAATTGTCACCGCAAATGGGATGCGGCTCTTTCGTTCAAAATAGCCACAAGGCGCGGAGTAAGACGGCGGTTGCAACCGCCGAGTCTTCTACTTCTTCGCCCCTACACCAACATACATAATCGATATATCCTCATTAATTTTGATTTTAAACAACCCAGATTTTTTGTAATCAACATAGTTAGCTATATTAGACAGTAGCACTTGAGAAACTTGTTGGAAACTTGCCGGAGAAGGAAATAGCTGCTTTCCACTTGTAAGATTTTCCCAAAAACCGTGCATCTCGCTTAAAACAGCCCCCATTTCTCCAAACATATCAAAACCTTTAATTTCAATCTTGTCGAAACCCGTATCCCGCATTACCGCAGACAGTTCCTCCGGGGTGATAAACTTTTCCCAATCGTGAACGCCTCGCTTAATTTCCTGCAAAGTATTTTCCATTAGTCCAATCATCACAATTTGCGAGGAAAAAGTTCGGTTGATTGTATCGAAAAAGAACATTCCCCCGGGCTTAAGAATTCTGTGAACCTCTGACACAACTTTTTTGTAATCGGCAACGTGTTCTAAAACATCCACGCAGATTACCACATCGAAGGTATTGTCCGCGTAGGGCATATTTTCGGCAAAGCCTTGTCTGTAGTCAATCTCGAAACCGCTGGTAACTGCGTGATTCTGGGCTGCTACAATACATTTGTGCGATCGATCTATTCCCGAAACCACAGCGCCCCTCTCGGCCATAAACTCGCAGGAAAAACCGCCGCCGCACCCAACATCTAAGGTTTTCAGCCCTCGCCAATTGGTCGCGTGTCTGTCAAAAAACTCAAATCGGGGTTTGTTTAGATGGTAGAGAGCATAGATTTTAGCATTTTCGTCCCACCAATTATCAGCATTTTCATCGTAAAATTCTAAATCGTTTTTTACTTCTGTTTTCTGCACGATTTTTTTAGTCCTGATTAGTTAGTGGAATATCAGATAAGACGGCGGTTGAAACCGCGTCTACAAAAAGGAAGTCTGCCTCCGCAGACTGAAGAAGATAGCGTAATTTTAACCAGCCACTCTTCAACCTGCACTCCTCCGGTTTTGTGTGTATAGATGCGGTTTCAACCGCCCGTTGTTCTTGATTTTATAGGACTGATGCCAAGAAACCAGATTTATGATAAAAATCCGAGGTTTCGTGACAAGTTCGCAGCCAGAAACCGGGTTTATGAATCCGCGCGTGCAAGTTCTATTTTTTCTCAAGTTGCGAATCGCCACAGTTTTTTATTATAATAGTTTTGGCATAAATTTCAACCTGATGGCTAGCGTTTCTATTATCATCCCCGTCCTGAATGAAGCGACTTGTCTACAACGAACCCTCCGCCGACTGAGTATCCTCAATCCTCCAGCTTGGGAAATATTAGTGGTAGACGGCGGCAGTCAAGACGACACAGTGGCGATCGCCCTTACTTCCACAACCCGTGTTATTGTTAGCAGTATGCCGGGACGTTCCGTGCAAATGAATCTAGGTGCAAAAACCGCCACAGGCGAAATCTTGTGCTTCCTCCACGCCGATACTCTAGTTCCCGACGACATCGTAACAGTCATCCAAAAGACATTATCCGATACCGAAATTGTCGGAGGCGGGTTTATCTCCCTGATGGCTGGTTCGCAGCAGACAAGATGGGGTTTTTCGCTGCACAATTATCTGAAAACTTACTACGCGCCGCTGTTATTTCGGCCTCATTTATTTCTTAAAGGATTGCGCCTGCTGTTTGGAGATCAAGTTATTTTTTGCAGGCGTACAGATTTTTGGGAATGTGATGGTTTCGACGGCACACTGCCAATTATGGAGGAAGCGGATTTGTGTTTAAAGTTAGTGCGACGTGGTGGTAAAATTAAGTTAGTTCATCGTGTCGTAGAAAGTAGCGATCGCCGAGTGGCGCATTGGGGCGAATTGAAAGCAACTGCCATCTATCTTGCGATCGGTTTTTTGTGGGGGTTTGGCGTTTCAGCGAAGTATCTCAAGCAGTTTTATGAAGACATTCGCTGAAACACAAAATCTGATTAAATTCCCAGAATGTACTGGCTGTATTTTTTGGGCAAAACTTTCTGCAACAGGTAAATAATCACCAAACAACCGCACAAAGTGCCTGTAACTAAAAAGCTGAGTTTCAGTAGCGGATGTACGGGATCGATAAATTTATAAAACACTAACAATACATATTGCACAACTTTTGAATCCAGCAGATATATCGGGAATGAATACGCAGCCAAGAGTTTGATTAACCCCGAAACTCTACTGGGAAGTGCGATATTTTTAGAAAATGCGAGGATCGACAAGACGAAAAAAATTGCGTATCCTTGGGCAGATAGTTTAAAAAACGAGCGGAAAAACCATCCCTCAGCAGTAACTCCGGTAAGCAGGTAATATTCCCAAATGCTTGCTAGAAAAAATAGGACTGTTGTTCCTAAAACTAGAATTTTTCGGCGTTCGAGAAATGGTTGAATTTTGTCATAGACTGCGCCCAAAAATAGACCTGTTGAAAATGGCAAAATCCAACTAAAAATCCAGCGCTCCATCAAAGGTAGAGGTATTGATATGTATTGGAGAGCGCTCAAGTAAAAGAATACGGTAAAAATTGTTTGAATTGTTAAACCCAAAGCTAAAATTTTTCTGGGTTCTAAAACTCTTAATTTCACTAGCAGCCACCACCAACCGTAGCATTGAATAATTACAACGATGAAATAATAGGGAGGCATCACGGAACCTGTCAGAATATTTCTGAGCAATGACAGTAAATCAAATTTTTGGAGCGATCCCAAATTATTTAAGATGTACAAAGCTACAGACCAAAACAGGTAGGGTGGTATAATTCTTGACAGTCTTTTTTTGACTACCTGTCCGGGATTATTTTGATTGTCGAGTTTGTTAGTGAGGAAAAAACCGCTCAGGAGTAAAAAAGCTGGTACGCAGAAGAGTTGTAAGGTATCGATAGAGACAAACAAAATTCGGCGATCGCGAAATGAGGCAAACCCAGCATGAGTAATCACAACACTGACTATGGCTAAAGCTCGGATCAAGTCAAATTCTGCAAACCGATTAGAAGCTTTTTGCATGGTAAATAGTAGATTGCAAAAATTATGGTCAAATCAGAAATTTTCTGCCTGATGGATTTTCACCATAGCAAAAAATGCTATATTTGCTCCTATCTTCACAAAAATTATTAATATTCAAACAAGTCTTGCTACAATCCTCAATCTCATAACAATTATTAAAATTATCACCTTCACAGAGCTCCGCATCGGACACTCCACCGTGCCGTTTCCCTAACACTCGCCCGATGTCGCGCCAAGTAGGTCGGAGGCGGGAATACCGTTTCCCTGCCACGCGATCGTCCGATCGCCCGTAAATTCACAAAATTACCGATAACTCACACTTTGATTAAAGCAGTTAACTAACCGTTGTTGTGATGGATGTGCGACGCAGAAACACTATCCAATTGATCTCGCCCATTGCGGATCACGCGCAGCATATCGCTCAGCTTGTGCTCAATATTATCGAGCACTTGGTCGGCATAATCGTCGGCGCCATTTTGAATTTCCTCGCATTCAGCTATCGCCCTGGCTCTCATTTCTTCCAGTTCCTCTTGAGCCTGGTAGCGAATTTGTTCCACTTCCGCCAGCGTCGCCTGCTGAATTGCTTCGCAGTCGAGCAAAACTTGCTGTCGCAACTGATCTGCTTCTATCTTCGCCTGCTGGAGCAAGCCCATATCATTTAAAAGTTCTGCTGCTCGCTGTTCTGCTGCTTCTATAACTTCTTGAGCGTAGAGTTGGGCTTCTTGGATCAGTTCCTCTTTGTGCCGGATGACCGTTTCAGCTTCCCCAAAGGCGATCGGCAAATTTAGCCTCACCAAGTCTAACTGATCGAGCAACTGTTCTTCATCCACCAGAGTGCGTCTGGTCATGGGAATGCGCGGGCTGTCGAGAACAATTTCCTCAAGCCGGTTCAATTCCCGCTGGATGTCTACTCCTGCGGTTCTGGTCTCGTCTCCGAAGGCGGCGGTGTTCTGAGGTGATTCGTTCTCAGTGCTGCGTCCGGTAGTGTCGGGTTCGATGCGATTTGGTTCCTGCTGGCGTAACATTTGTAAATATCTAGGGCGACGTGTTTCGGAACAAGATGATCTACGGAGCCACCAAACTTGGCGATTTCTTTAACTACACTACTACTTAAAAAGCTGTACTCGTTAGAAGTTGCCAAAAAAACTGTTTCAATTTCCCCCAGAAGGGTTTTATTGGTGTGGGCCATCTGGAGTTCCATTTCAAAATCTGTTAATACCCTGATTCCCCGCAGCAGCACTTTGGCTTGTCGAATCTTAGCATAGTTTACTGTCAAACCCTCAAAACTGTCTACTTCTACGTTGGGCAGGTGTTTGGTAGAGCGCAGGATCTGCTCGATCCTTTCTTCTACGGTGAACAGAGGGGTTTTGCTGGGATTTTTGACTACGGTAACAATTATGCGATCGAACAGTTTAGATCCCCGCTCGATAATATCTGCGTGACCGAAGGTAATCGGGTCAAAGCTGCCTGGATAGATTGCAATCACTTGTTTGGCGGGAGAGAGGGAGACGGGAGACGGGGAGAGGGGGAGACGGAGGAGACGGGGGAGACGGGAGACGGGAGACGGGGAGAGGGAGAGATGTGAAAAATCTTCCTTTTTCCTTTTTCCTTCTGACTGTCAACGGCCAACTGTCAACGGCCAACTGTCAACGGCCAACTGTCAACGGCCAACTGTCAACTGTCAACTGTCAACTGTCAACTATCTTCTACTTTTTGATGGAATGAGCTTTGTAGAAAGTTTCCAGGCTTTGCCTGTCGCCCACAAACCGCCAGTGCCAAGGCTCGTAACTGACGCCTTGGCGGTTGTTTTTGGGGAAGGACATTTCAAAGCTGAAAGCGGTGGCATTGGCTTCTAGCCACTTGAATGCTTGGGTATTTTCAAAGCTGGGACTGAGGTTGGTATCCGGGGAGGAACCGTCACCAAGGTCGATCGCATAACCGGTATGATGTTCGCTATAACCTGGAGGAGCGCTGACTTCGGCTCGCTTGCTGGCATTTTGCCTGCGTTCAGCTTTTACATCAAAAAATACGTGTTGTTGGTCGTCTACGGATCGAAAGCCTGATATGGGAGCAAAATAGATTCCGGCGGCGGCGGCAGCGTTGGCCATTTCCTGATATTTTGCTGCTGCTGAAGTGCGGAGTTTGATGCTACCGTCGGAGGTGACATTTACCAAGTCGGCGGCTGGTGCTTCTGGGTAAGGCAAGTGTCCCAGGAGATTGTCTGGGGTGGCGGGTTTTGAGTTGGTAGCTGGACTCGGGGCATTACCAGCGGCTGAACTCGCTGCTGCTGGATTTTTTTGAGTTGGCTGTGCCCGACTGGTGGCTGGGAAAAAGTTAAAGTTGAGGTGCAGCCAGATGCTGACGCCAAAGGCGACTGCGGCCAATCCTACCAGTTTCCAAATCAGTCCTTTTTTCTTGGACTGACTCCCTCCTGCTTCTAGATATGGGTGGTCTCGTACTGCTTCTGGAATTTCGTCAGCGGCAAGCTCCGAGGCTTGCGGGGTTTTTCTCGACAGACTAGCGTTATCCAAGCCAGCTCCACTCCTGCACTTCAATAAGGCTCAACGTTACAAATTGTATATCGATCTGGGCGATCGCACAGCTACAATTCCCGCTGAGAATATATGATATCTTCCTGACTTCGCCCAGTCCCATCCGCCAACTCTCAAATTTGTGATTTTGGTTCCGATTGTCGGGAGTCCGTCGGGGGGCGCACTCGTTGACGCGGCTACTGTCGCTGGTTAATTTTAAAACCGCTGGGCATTACCCGACTATTAAGTGTAGTCGCCAAGTGTGGGGTCTCAACAGCGCATGAGCGGACTCATCCTCCTGTCTGTAATTTGACTCTTCGTCAATTTCAGCATTCAACACACCACAAGGATAGCAAGACAACACTAGACAATTAAACTATCGAGCCATGTTATATTTTAATCGCAAATATTTTCATCTAGCCTTGATTCTATTTTCGATCGAAATCGTTATTGCTATTTTTTTTACAGATAAGTTTGTTCGTTATTTCCTGGGAGATTTATTGGTAGTGATTTTTCTCTATTGCTTCATAATGTCTTGGTTAAGACTAGAATCCACAAAAGTAGCTTTATCGGTTCTAATTTTTTCTTTTGTTATTGAGATATTGCAATATTTCAATATTCTCAATGCTTTAGGTTGGGAAAACAACAAGATTGCTATAATCATTTTAGGCAATAGCTTTGATGCGATGGATCTGGTTGCTTATACTGCGGGTATTGCCATAGTTTTGTGGCTAGAAAATAGAAAAAAACTTTCGCGATCGTAGATTAAATCAGGCAGGTTTTTAAACGTCTGATTCACAATGCAAATCGGCAAGAATTTATTACTCCGACATACCTCATCTTTTTGAGAAAGGCGATAAGTATTTTAACACTTATCATATCAATACTTCGGAAAATTTATGATTAGTAGCAGTAAAGTAAGCATTTTGAGGCAGTTTGGCGCTCGGTTTACAATAAAAAATAGACAGTTTCAGATGACCAAATAAAAACAGTATAGACTATTGCTTATTTTATATTCCTCATGTTACGATTAATATTATATACGGTAGAATTAATCAGCTTTCCATAATTTTGCCAACTATCCAACACAAAACAAACATGAAAAAAGCACTCTTGTTCCTAGCAATGGTCACAGTACCAACACTTTGCTTCCCAAGTCTCTGCCTTGCTGATGTTTACATCAAATACTCGAATAAGGATTCACAAAAGTATGTGATGAAAGTTGAGATGAACGGCTTAATAAAAGAAGTAACATTTAATGCCCAAACAAGTTCGGCAGCCACCATCCAAGGCAACAGTAAAACCAGTGTGATTATCACACCATGCGGCAAAGTAGAAGTCAAGAATGAGGCCAAAATTGAAATCGAAAAAGGTTGTATCAAGATTTTGTAAGTGATGGTTGCAGATGATGTTTGAAAAATTTCATTGCTTACTATCTTAAGAGCGTGAATTAAATAATTTACACATATTTGGGGGATGGGCGGGACGCCCATCCCACAACAAAAATAAAAATTGTAAGTTATTTAATTCTGATTCCTTAGGTTTGTATATCCTGGCATTTCCATCAAAAAGGGGTAATTTGAATTTTTCTCCCCTTGGTTAAGAGGAAACGGATATAGGATTGGAATTTTTCAAACATTCTCTAAGCGTGCAGATAGTCGCGATTTTCACGTGAATAGGGTGACTGAAATACTCTTGAACATCGAGTAGTAACACTTGAATACCTGTGTAAGGTTTGCTCGTGACTTCCCCGAGTTCGCGTGAAGTTCGCCCTAATAGTAGCTGTAGATAAACACCCTCAATCACTTCATTCATTGCGAAGAAGATCCGATCGCTATTTTCGCTAAGTTGATTGGTGACAACTATCTGTTGGGCTGCGATGGGCTGTAACTTCAGCGTTAACTGCACGTAACCCTCAATATAGTTATAGCGATGAGTTACTGTTCGATCGAGTCTGAGAGGTTGGGCATTGGGCTGACTGGGTAGTAGTAATAGCGATCGATCGCGATCGAGCTTGGGTGGATCTGCTACCCCATCGTAAACAATCAAATCTGATGGTAAATCTGAATTTTTCATTGTTTTTGGCAGGAGATCGCACTTACTCGCGATCGAGTGCATCTGGTTTTTGAAGAGGAATCTCGGGCGTTGCTGAGTTAGAGTATGAATAGGAGGAATAATTGGCGTTGCTGAGTTAGAGTATGAATAGGAGGAATAATTTATGCAATGCCCTGAATGTAAATCAACCCATATCCGTAAAAACGGCAAGAAGAAAGGAAAACAAAATCACATTTGTGTCCAATGC
>NZ_JAHREU010000092.1:0-20823 GCF_020883145.1 Microcoleus sp. CAWBG27 | reverse complement strand
ATGCTGCTTGACGAAAGTCCTTTAATCGTTCACTGTTCATTTAAGGAGTGGATAGGTTTTCTTTTTCACCCTCATTCTCTCCTGGCGCGGTGGCTTTAGTTCTTCTTTTGCCACCGTTCTCATCTTTGGTTAGTCTAAACTACAGTGACGACCCATCCAGTCGAATCTGTTGAACAAGCTTTACAAGTCATCCTGTGGTACCGCTGGCGTTGGTGGATTGAACAACTATTTGCCACGCTCAAACGCGATGGTTTAGATATTGAATCCACCCAACTAGAATCGATAGAGGCGATTCAACGCTTGACGATTTTAGGGCTAGGGGTGGCGCTGAAGACGCTTCAATTGGTGGAAGGCCGGGACAAACCAGACCTCGAAGCAACCCTGGCATTCACCTGCATAGCAGCAATCATTCCTGGAGCAATTAGAGCCAAAGCTAGAAGGCAGGACTAAAAAGTTGCAAAACCCTCACCCTAAACGCTCCTTACCCTGGGCAACTTGGCTGATTGCTAGATTGGGTGGATGGTCTGGCTATCAATCCCAGCGCCCCCCCGGAATTGCCACTCTCGTCCAGGGTTTGAGGAAATTTGAGTCCATCTTTTGGGGATGGCTGCTAGCTCAACCCTGACTTGTGTGTACACAGCAGGGCAAAGGGGGGGGGATGAATGCGAGTGAGTCGCCGATTGCCCGTCCGACAATCCCGACAATCGCTAGCTCTCGGAAAGACGACAGGCATGAGAAGACGAGCAAATTCATTGTCTTGCTATATTTTATCTGTGTTTTCCTGGATAAAACTATGTTATCATAGATCCATGATAGTTAGAGAAGCTAAGCTAAAATACGGTACAGCAGAGCAATATTCTGCCATTGATGACGCAATCCGAACGACCCAGTTCATTCGGAACAAAGCCCTTCGCTATTGGATGGATAATCAAGGTACGAGTAAAGCCGATCTGTACAGTATATGCAAAGACTTAGCCAAAGAGTTTGATTTTGCTAAAAAGCTCAACTCCGCAGCTAGACAGGCTAGTGCCGAACGTGCTTGGGCTGCTATCTCTAATTTCTATACTCGATGTAAAAAAGGTGCAGGCAAGAAAGGTTTTCCCAAGTTTAAAAAACATTGTCGCTCTGTTGAATACAAAGTTTCAGGCTGGAAACTATCCGATGATTGCAAATCGATCGCATTCACAGATGGCTTTGAGATCGGAACATTGTCGATATTCTGCAACAATGAAACACAGGAAGATTTGCATAGGTTAAAAATTAATCGCGTGCGGATTGTGCGTAGAGCAGATGGGTATTATGCCCAATTCTGTTTTGATGCCGACCGTAAAGAGCAAGGGGAATATTCGGGTAATGTTGTCGGGTTGGATCTAGGACTGAAGTTTTTCACCAAAGACCAAAATGATAATGCCGTGATATATCCGCAGTTCTTGAGAAAAGCCGCGCAGCGACTCAAGAAAGCCCAACGCCAATTAAGCAAGAAGTTTGTGAAGGGTGCTAAACCTCAATCAAAAAACTATCACAAAGCGCGAAAACGACTAGGCAAAATCCATCTGAAAATTCAACGCCAGCGGAAAGATTGGGCAATTAAACAAGCTCGAAACGTAGTGATATCTAACGATGTCGTGGTGTATGAAGATTTAAACATTGCAAACATGGTCAAGAATCAGCACGATTGCAAGTCAATTTCGGACGCTGGTTGGTATCAATACACTCAATGGTTGGACTACTACGGCAAGATTTGGGATAAAGTAGTTGTGTCAGTATCGCCAAACTATACGTCTGGCGATTGCTCTAATTGCGGTCATCGAGTGAAAAAATCTCTTAGCACTAGAACGCATTCATGTCCTAGTTGCAAGATTGAGATTTGTCGCGATACAAATGCGGCTTTAAATATCTTGCACAAAGGATTGAACATTCTCGGTGTTGAGTGGAATAAACACAGTACCTCTGGGCAAGAGGGATCTGCCGAGAAATCGGGAAAGCACGGGGAGAAGACCACCGCTGTTGCTGATAAGTAATTTGATCCAATAAGTGGACTTCGATGAACCGTGAATAAGAATCCCCCACTATAGCGGTAATCCGCGAGTGTGGTGGGAGTATGTCAATCCAGTCATCTATATTATAAAAATGCTGTAGCAGTTGCGTGCGTAAGCCCGCTTCAATCGGGGTAGCGTTCGATCGACAATTCAACTCGTGCGATCGCCAATCTAGCGCACTGAGCCTTAATCAATAATTATCAAACCAGAGCGAGCAAATCCTCTCTAAAGTTGGTTGAAAAAAAATTAAATTGAGTTAATACTTATCAAAATAAACAACTATCAATACTTAATAAACTAACCACAAGAGAGTTAAACCCATGTCAGAAAAGTATGTAGGATTAGATACAGAAGATTACGAGTCCCTCAAAAGCCAGGTAGAGACCCTCAAAGCGCGCGTTGCCGAACTAGAGTCGGCATCGAAACCCGAACCCGCTATAGTTGCCAAACAAAAGGCGCTATTTGCTGTAGTGACCAAAATTCGCGAGTCGTTAGACTTAGATATTATTTTTCAATCAACCGCTCGGGAAGTTCGCCAACTGCTGAATGCCGATCGAGTAGCAATATTTCGATTTTACCAGCAGTCAGGATTTGACGACGGGGAATTTGTGTCAGAAGACGTGATCCCAGAGTTTCATTCAGTAAAAGCTGTAAAGGTGCACGATCACTGCTTTGGCAAACAATATTCAATGCGGTATCAGCAAGGAAGAATTCAGGCAGTCAATGATATCAATCAAGCCGGATTGAGCGATTGCCATATAGCTGTTCTTGCTCAATTTAATGTCAAAGCAAACTTAATCGTACCTTTAATCAAAAGAAATAAACTTTGGGGATTGCTCTGCATTCACCAATGTCGCGCCCCACGCCAGTGGCAGCAAGATGAAATTGACTTTGCCAGTCAAATTGCGGTGCATTTGGGAGTAGCAATACAGCAAGCAAAACTTTTAGATGAAGCTCATAGGCGGTCAACAGCACTCCAGACTACTCTAGAGGAGCAATTGCGAAAACGGACAGAAGAGCTGGTTAAGGAAGCAGACCGAGAACGAGCCATAACTCGGATGATTGATAAGATCCGCCAAACCTTAGATATGGAAACAATTTTCCAGACAGCAGCGACAGAAGTTCGCAAACTTTTGAATGTCGATCGCATTGCCATTTATCAATTCCGTGAAGACTATTTCGGCGACTTTATCTTTGAATCTGAATCGGGAAACTGGCCGAAATTGGTAGGCAGCGGTTGGGAAGACCCCTACTTAAACGAACACCAAGGAGGTCGATTCCGGTGTGCGGAAACCTTTATTGCTGATGATATCTACAATGCCGGCCAGAGCGATTGTCACATAGAAGCTTTAGAATATTTTGGTGTCAAATCCTGTGCGGTAGTTGCGATTTTTAAAGGAGAGAAACTCTGGGGATTGCTCAGTGCCTTTCAACACACAGGTGCGCGTCACTGGGAAGACACAGAAGTAAAGTTACTGAATCAAATTGCCACTCATTTGGGCGTGGCTTTGCAGCAATCCGAGTACCTAGAACAAATACAGTTTCAAGCTAAACAGCAGGCGAAAGCAGCCGAACAGGAACGCACATTAACTAGAGTAATTGAACGGATTCGCCAGACGCTAAATATTGACAAAATATTTAGCGCAACAACTCAAGAAGTACGGCAAATTCTCAATTGCGATCGGGTTGGAGTTTACCGTTTTTTTCCAAACTGGAGCGGGGAATTTGTGTCGGAGTCGGTAGCAGAAGGTTGGATACCTTTAGTAACTGATAAAATTAAAACTGTCTGGCAAGATGATTATTTACAAAAAACTGAGGGTGGCAGGTATCGCCATCAAGAAATTTTTGTGGTTGATGACATCTATAAAATTGGTCACTCTCCATGTCATATCGAAATTCTGGAACAAATTCAAGCCAAAGCATATTGTGTAGCGCCTGTTTTTGTGGGGGAAAATCTCTGGGGTTTGCTAGCAGCTTACCAGAACTCGGGTTCCCGTGAGTGGGAAGCAGGAGAAGTGAGGTTGCTGGCTCAGGTTGGCAGTCAATTGGGAGTAGCGATGAACCAAGCAGAATTGCTCGATCGCACTAAAAAGCAGTCCTGGGAATTGCGGACGACTCTGGCTGATTTAAATGCGATCGTTGACAATTTGGCTGACGGGTTATTAGTCACTGACATTGAAGCTAAAATTACCAGGTTTAATCCGGCACTGCTGGCGATGTTTGAATTGAAAGATGTTGACCTGAAGGGGAAAAAAGTATCCGAAATCTTTCCTAAAAAATTAGCCCAATTGGTGGAGGCGACTGAACATAGAGAGGGAGAAATTGTGACGCTGGAAGTGGAACTAGAAAATTCTAGGATAGGTCAAGCTTTAGCGACAACTATTCTTAAAGAAGCGGTAAAAGACGAAGCAGATCGCTCTCTCGGTTCGGTGATTTTGATTCGAGATGTGACGGTGGAACGAGAAGTTGACAGAATGAAAACTGATTTTCTGGCTACAGTTTCTCACGAACTGCGGACGCCTTTAACTTCGGTTTTGGGTTTTGCTTCGCTGATCAAAGAAAAACTTGAAGAAGTGATTGTTCCCGGAGTCGCATCGGAAGACAAAAAAATTAAAAAAGCTTTAAATAAAGTTGCAGATAATATTAACATTATTGTGTCAGAAGCTGAACGGCTGACATCTTTAATTAATGATGTTTTGGATATTGCTAAGATGGAAGCGGGGCGAGTTGAATGGCAGTTACAGCCGACAAATCCAGTGCAAATCTTAAAACAGGCGATCGCCGCTACGTCATCTTTATTAGAAAAGAATAATTTAAAGTTGATTAAAGATTTTAGTCCCGGACTGCCACAGGTATTAGTAGACCGGGATCGCATGGTTCAAGTCGCGATCAATTTAATCTCGAATGCAGTCAAGTTCACAGAATCAGGTTCTGTCACCTGTCGGGCAAGAGTAGAGGGTGACGAGCTGGTTATTAGCATTATTGATACTGGCATCGGCATTGCACCAGAAGACCAAAGCAAAGTTTTTGAAAGATTTAAACAAGTGGGAGATATCCTGACCGAAAAGCCTAAAGGTACTGGATTGGGGCTGCCAATTTCTAAACAAATCGTTGAACACCACGGCGGTAGAATTTGGCTAGAAAGTGAGTTAGGCAAGGGCAGCACTTTTTTCTTTAGTATACCGCTAGTTAAAAATATTGAGTCGGTGGAAAAATGCAAAATTATCAATGATTTAATCGGGCAACTGAAACAGCAAGTGCTCAGCAGAACTCCGCTCGGCGTTAAAGGAGGCCAGCAACTTTTAGTTGTTGACAATGAGCCTAACATCCGAGATATGTTGAGGCAGTCACTGGAACAAGAAGGATATAAAGTCGCGGAGGCAATTAACGGTAGAGATGCTATTTCTCAGGCTAAAGCAGTCAAACCGGATCTGATTATTTTAGATGTAATGATGCCTCACATCGACGGTTTTGATGTGGCGGCAGTTCTCAAAAATGATCCAGAAACTCGGGGGATTCCGATTATCATCGTGTCCCTAATTCAAAACAGAGACAGGGGCTGGCGTTTGGGAGTTGACAGGTATTTTACCAAGCCTATAAATATAGCGGGACTGTTAAAGGAGATCGGCTTGCTGCTGCGACAAGGGATGTCTAATAAGACGGTGTTGGTCGTTGTTAACAATGCTTCTACTCTCAAAAATTTGTCGGCTGCGTTGCTTTTTCAGGGATATAATGTGATGGAGGCATCTGATGTTACAGAATGCCTGGATCGAGTGAGAGCGATCGAGCTGGATTTAATTATTATTGACGAAGCCTTATCTCAAGAGCAAGAATTAGTCAAAAAATTGCGCCTTACTAAGGGCTTGGAAAAAGTCTCCATAATTGTTTTGGGAGATATTGTAGAGGATAACGGGCTGAGCAAACACATTCATGGGAAATTGTTGTGAAAAAAGTTTTAATTGTGGATGACGAACCGAATATTCTGATTTTGATGGAGCAGGCTCTAGAAAAGTTGGAAGATGAGGATGATGTAGAGTTGCTGACTGCGAGAGATGGAGTTGAGGCGTTAAACAGAATTAAGGAAGAAAAGCCGGATTTGGTTTTTCTCGATGTGATGATGCCGAAAATGAGCGGGTTAGAGGTATGCAATACGGTTAAAAATGAACTAGGTATGGAGGACGTTTACATTATTATGTTGACAGCTAAGGGACAAGAATATGATAAGCAAAGCGGTATGGCTGTGGGGGCAAATCTTTATATGACTAAACCTTTTCGCCCGAAAGAAGTGCTGGTCAAAGCTAGGGAAATTCTGGGTTTGACGGCACAGATGTAGCGAGAGGTATACAATCAATTCACAAGAATATTTTTTGGTTTTTGGTGGTTGCTAGCCTGCCCAAAAACGGATACAATCCCCCGGCTATAGTCGTGGATGCTCCAAAAGTTTTAGACTAAGTTTCAAGCTCGCAGAGTTATCTGCGCTCGTAAATCTAAAATCTAAAATCTCTATCCTCAAATCGGCTGACTGGTTACAAACGAATGAATAATGATAGATCGCTCACTGATGATTAATAGCAAAGTAAATGGTTCGTATCAATCTCAAAAAATTGATTTCTAAAAAAGATTTGCGGGCGATTCTTGAGGGCGCGCTCGGTGTTTTAGATACTCCTAGCGCTATTCGGAATGCTGAAGGGTCTATTTTATTTGGCGAAGATTGTCAGACCTACTTCAATACTTATCCTATCATCCTAGCCGATGAAGTTATCGGTTACGTAACAGGAAGTCAAAAAGCAGCATTTATTGCAGATATGCTGAGTTATGCTGCCAGCGCCGACTTGGATATAAGAACTCTGGCTGTTGATACTTTAGATAAGTACGAAGAAGTTAATTTTTTGTACGATTTTTCAAGCAAAATATCTACTTGTTTGGGTGTTTGTGAAGTCAGTCAATTGGTGGTAACTGAAGCGAAAAAGTTGATTGAGTCTACCAATATTTCAGTGATGCTAATGAATAAAAAGACAGGAAAACTGGAGATTGTTTCTGCTCGGGGTAAAGAGTACAACCATAAAACAAAAATCGGTTCCAATATGGGGATAGCAGGTCATATTTTTGTTTCTGGTAAAGCTGAAATAGTCAATGATGTATTGTCCGATCCGAGATATGTTATGGGAGAAAATGAGATGCGTTCTATGATTTGTGCACCTCTAACAACTCAGAACGGTACAATCGGCGTTATCAATATTAGTCATAACGAACTTGTCAACTATACGGCACAGGATTTAAAATTATTTACGGCTTTGGCATCGCAAGCGGCGGCGGCGATCGAGAATGCGCTTTTACATGAAAGTAAATTGAAGGAAGAACGAATTAAAAATAATTTGGAAAGATACCTTTCTCCCCAGGTGGTGCGAGCAGTTATCGAAGCTAAAGGAGATATTTCTCTGAATCCAACTAAGCGCAATTTAACGGTGCTTTTTTCGGATATTAGAGATTTTACTACTAAGTGTGAAGAACTGCCGGCTGAGAAAATAGTGATGTATTTAAATGAGTATTTCACGGAGATGGTAGAGGTGATTTTTAGTCATGAAGGTACTGTGAATAAGTTTGTGGGAGATATGATTGTGGCAATGTTTGGAGCGCCTTCGGAAGTGGTCGATCGCGAAAGGAAGGCGATCGAAACTGCGATCGATATGCAGCGCCGCATTAGGAGGATGTCTGTGCCTTGGATTGCGGATAATTTTCTGACTGGTATTGGTATTAGTTCGGGGGAGGTTGTTGTTGGTAATATTGGTTCGCCACAGCACATGGATTATACTGCGATCGGGGATGAGGTGAATATTGCATCTAGGTTGCAGTCAATGGCTGAGGGAGGACAAATTTTGGTGAGCGACAGTGTTTACAGCGCTACTCAAGATATATTTGAATTTAGGAAAATTGGCTCTGTGATAGTTAAAGGTAAGAAAAAAGCTATCGAAACTTTTGAGGTAATTTATCAAAAGTGAAGTTCGGCAAAGGATTGTGTAACGGATGTAACGGATTTAACGGATGTAAGAAGCAAGAATTAAGAAGCACTTTGGCATTGGGTTAGGAGTTAGGAGTTATTAATCATTAGTCAGATGGCAGAATCTAGAGGGAAAACAATCGATTTTTGCACTCTTGCTTGTTTATTTGCTAAGCTAGAGGTTGCGCTGTCTCAATAAACCTTATATTTATGCACAGGTTATTAACTGGGAAACTGCGAGTAGACTGTTTAACTATACCGATCGCAAATCTTCCTGCAAATCTATCGGGTACTAAAATTGTACAGCTTACGGACTTTCACTATGATGGGGAGCGGCTGTCGGAATGGTTGCTAGAAGAGGCGATTGTGGCGGCTAATGAAGCGGAACCAGACTTAATTTTTTTAACCGGAGATTTTATTACCTACGATCCGGCGCCTATTTACGGCTTGGTGCAGCGATTGAAAAATTTGCAAAGTCGGGTGGGAATTTACGCTGTTTTGGGCAATCACGATCACTATTATCCAGGGGCAAAGATTAAGGTTGCTAATGCTTTGAATAATGCAGGGATTCGGGTTTTGTACAATGAAGCGATTTATCCTTTGGGATCTGAATTGGCTTTAGTTGGGTTTGCCGATTTTTGGTCTGGCGATTTTGCACCTGCGCCTGTAATGGCATCAATCAATCCGGCAATTCCTCGGATTGTATTGTCTCACAATCCTGATACTGCTGAACACCTGCAACAGTGGCGGATTGATTTGCAGTTTTCGGGGCACACTCATGGGGGTCAAATTGTGATTCCTGGTATCGGGCCTTTGTATGCTTGGGTGAGAAAAATTGGTTATTTGATTCCTGAAGGAATCCGAAAATTTGTTCCTTTTGTGTCGGCTTGCGATCGAGTAGTTCGTCACTGGGAATGGGCTAGCGGTTTGCATCGGGTTGGGAGTAATTGGTTGTACGTGAATCGCGGTTTGGGTACTTATGCGCCGGGGAGGTTGTTTTGTCCGCCGGAGGTGACGGTAATTACTTTGGTTTGTCAAGATATGTAGGGATTGCTTTAGGGTGTGAAGGAAGAATGCTTCGGATGGAAGATGGAACCGCGAAGACGCAAAGGACACGAAGGAAGATGAAAGATGAGCAGAATTCCTATTATTAAGTGGGTTCTGCAAAGCGATAGCCTCTGGCGTAAAAGGAAGAATGCTTCGGATGGAAGATGGAACCGCGAAGGCGCAAAGGACACGAAGGAAGATGGAAGATGAGCAGAATTCCTATTATTAACTGGGTTCTGCAAAGCGATAGCCTCTGCCGTAGACTGTGTGAATTAGGACGGATTCGCTCGGTGCTTCTATTTTGCGGCGCAGGAGGCGAATTTGAGCTGCTAATACGTTGCTGCTGGGTTTTTCGGCTTCACTCCACAGGTATTGGTGGATTTGTTCGTGTGTTAGTATTTGACCGGGATGTCGCATTAGGTATTCTAATAGTTGACATTCTTTTTCTGATAGGTCAATTGTTCGATCGCCCCGATAGGCTATTTGATTGTCGTAGTCTAGCTGTAAATCTGCAATTTGCAGGCGCCCGACAGCCACTTCGGGGTCAAAAGTAGGGGGCCGCCGCAGTAGGGCGCGGACTCTGGCTAGGAGCTCTCGCAGTTCAAAAGGCTTGACTAGATAGTCGTCTGCGCCTGCGTCGAGTCCCTGTACGCGATCGTCTAGGGTGTCTTTGGCGGTGAGAAATAGGACTGGGGTATTCCGTCCTTGCGATCGCAATTGCTGACAAATTGCTAATCCGGTTTGTCTCGGAAGCATCCAATCCAAAATTAGCAAATCGTAATTTCCCTGCATTGCTAAATTGCTGCCATTTGCGCCGTCAAATGCGACATCAACGGTATAACCTTCGCGGGTTAAAACTCGACTCAAAGGGTCAGTCAACTCAACTTCATCATCAACTAAAAGAATCCGCATCCTGATTTTAGGTTTTAGACTTTTGATTTGAGCATGAATTACACAAAACTTGCAAACAAGCAGGTTTTTTAGGGGGAAATCCCCCGTGGTTGCCATCTGTGGTGAGGTGGCGATCGCGACCTGTTGAGGTTTAGTAAACTGATTTTTGCTACATTTTAAAATGTGCAATACTTTCCGATTCGCTGTAAGCTGCTGCTAGCCATTCCTGCATTGCAGGTAGTGCCAACAGCGCATCAGCATAAGCTTGTGCTTGTGCATCTAATTTGACTTCGTAGGTGACAAAACGCATGACAACGGGGGCAAACATGGCGTCAGCAATTGTGAATTGTCCGAACAGCATATCGCCACTTGTGCCAAATGTTTGGCGGCATTCGCGCCAAATGGCAAAGATGCGATCGATCTCTGCTTCGACACCGGGGGTCATTCCTTCTCCCGGATAGCGGTTGCGGCAGTCCATCGGCATATTTTCGCGGAGATTTTGGAAGCCTGCGTGCATTTCGGCGCAGATGGAACGGGCGATCGCCCGTTGCGCTACATCCGCCGGCCATAAATCATTTGCAAAGCGTTCTGCAACATACTCGCAAATTGCTAAAGATTCCCACACTTTCAAGTCGCCATCAATTAAAACTGGTACCTTTCCCGAGGGAGAATAGCGCCGAATTTCCCCATGGGTTGTCGGCCCGTCTAGGGGGATTCTGACTTCGGCAAAATCTAGTCCAGCTTGTTTCATCGCCAGCCAAGGACGCAGTGACCAAGACGAATAATTTTTGTTGCCGATTACCAGAGTCAATTTGGTCATATTTTTACTTTCAGCTATCATCTATTTAGCAGACAATCCTTAATAAAATCCGATTTAACTCAGCCTCAATACAATATATTATACACAAACACAATTATTAGCAATACCTGAACTTATTTTGATATTTGAACAATTTGTGCTATTGTGGTTGAGGAAAAAGCTGTTTCCGCTCGGGCAGCGCCGATTCCGCATCCCAAATTCAGCAATTTAGAATTTCAAATCTATATGATTACCGTAGCACTTCCCAAAGGCGGACTGTTAGGAGATAGCATTCGACTGTTTAAATCCGTTGGATTAGACTTCAGTGCTTTTCTCGATTCCTCTAACCGCCAACTTCAAATTTATGACACTACCGGAACGGCAAAAGCTTTGCTGGTAAGGACGCACGACGTGCCGGTTTATGTGGAATACGGTCAAGCTGATTTGGGCGTTGCGGGTTATGATGTTTTGCGGGAAAAAACTCCGAAAGTTGCAAATTTAATTGATTTACAATTTGGCAAGTGTCGGCTATCCGTGGCGGTGAAGGAATCTAGTTCTTACAGGCGCAGTGTGGATTTGCCTCCTCACGGTAGAGTTGCTTCTAAGTTCGTGCACTGTGCGAGGGAATATTTTCATAATTTGAATTTGCCGGTGGAAATTGTGCCTCTCTACGGTTCTGTGGAGTTGGGGCCGATTACGGGTATGTCGGAGGCGATTGTGGATTTGGTTTCGACTGGCAAAACTTTGCGAGAAAATGGTTTGGTGGAAATTGATGTTTTGTTTCAAAGTTCGGCTTATTTGATCGGTCATCCTTTGAGTTATCGTTTGAATTCTGGCGGGGTTAATGAGTTGATTGGGAAGTTGAGAGAGCAGGTTTTGACAACTGTTTAAGTACGTTGTTGCGCTTGGGCGCTCTTTGCTTTATGAAAGAGCGCTGAAGCGCAACTACGTACCTTTTTACCTTTATTAATGTGACAATTACGTCCTGGATTGAGAATGTTCTCATAGGTTCGTAGTGAGGACTTTAGTCCTGATTTGGGCTGAGAGAGAGGACTGAAGTCCTCACTACGAACCAGTTTTATTTAGCTGATTTCTGAGCTGCTATTTGCGGGTATAAGACCTAGTTTTTCCTGACATCTATCTATATAAAAACGGGCCACTGTATCAGCCGGGTTTTGTTCGATTAGTTGCTGAAAATATCCCAAGGCGGCGACAAATCTTTCGGATTGCCATCCTTGAATTCCTTTGTCAAATAAAGCTTGGGTAAGCTGTTTGGCTTCAGAGTCGGGACTGGAGGCTGGCCAGATTTCGTAGATTTCAATAGCTTGCTGTTTGCCGCGCGGCGTTACTCGATCGATCCAGCGATAATAATAGTTGTTGCTGGGCGAATGGCTGTCTGCTGCTGTTGGGCGAGAAGCAGAAATCATACTCTCCGGTGTTTCCACTTCCAAGTCGCACTTTAATAATAGACTTTCTTTTGAGCTTGAGTTCGGATGTATGTTATTTATGAATTCTCTCGCATGAACGATCGCATTTTCGCTAACAATTATTTGGCAACCATATATTTTGGTTAAATTTTCTAACCGAGAAGCTGTATTTACCACATCGCCGATGACTGTGGAGTCCATCCGGCGATCGGAACCCAAGGTGCCTATCATGCCGATACCTGTGTTAATTCCCGTACCAATATTGACGGGATATTCTAAATTGTATTTGTGGCGATCGGCATTAAATTCATGCAAACTTTCTTGCATGGCTACTGCGGCTTCGATCGCATTTATAGCGTGAGAATGCGGTTGGTCAAATACTGCCATGATGGCATCGCCGAGGTATTTGTCAATAAACCCGGCGTGGGAGGTGATGCAATCGTTCATTTTCGTAAAAAAAGCGTTCAACCATTCAAAGGTTTCGCGTGCTTCTTGAGATTCGGCGATCGCCGTAAACCCGCGAATGTCGCAAAATAAAATAGTCAGCTCTTCTTCTGTGACATTGCCCAACTGAATTGATTCTATCCCTTTCGGCGCAATTCGTTCGAGAAGCTGCTCCGGCACAAATAGGTGAAATTTTTCGGAAAGATATTCGTTGGCCTCCCAGGCGGCGGCAATTTGGCGCTTGCTTTGCTCTTTTACCTGCTGGTTGAATTGGGAAGATACAGCTTGCGATCGCATTTGGCTCAACTGCAAAATATTTTCAACTTTCGCCAGCAGCAAGCGACTGTTAAAAGGTTTCGTTAAATAATCGTCGGCCATAATTTCTAACCCTCTGAGGCGAGAGGTATCGTCATCGAGGGCAGTCAAAAAAATTACCGGTACAGTTTGCAATGCGGTATCATTCCGCAGGATCTCGCACACATCAAAACCGTTCAGATCCGGCATCATAATATCTAGTAAAATTAAATCCGGTCGAGATACACGGGCGAGGAAGAGCGCTTCATCGCCAGATAGCGCTGATACTGTTGTGTATCCTTTTAGTTGCAATAACTCTTCCAGTAAAATTAGATTAGCTGGCTCGTCATCAACCAACATGATGCAGGGCGACTTGTTTGACATGGAATATGATATAATAAATTGAATTTAGCTCGGGACTTTCGCGCGAGCAGCTCGAAACCTGGTTGATTCATATATTTCTCGTTATTAAACTCGATATTTTTGGCAGGAACCGGGTTTCTGAGGCAAGTGCGCGCAAGTCCTACAGACATTTATCTACTATTGAGTCTAACGTTTTCAGTTATAAATTGTAATAAATGGCACTGCTGGAACTGCAAATAATTATTATTAGTTGAGAAAAGAACGGACTGTAGCGATCGCCAAATTCAGATCCAGCGGCTTGCTCAAATAAGCCGAAGCACCAGCTTCCAAACATCGATCGCAATCGCCAGCCATCGCCATCGCCGTCACCGCAATCATCGGTACCGACTCCCAGACAGGATTTGCTTTGACTCGGCGCATCAACTCAAAGCCGTCAACATCGGGTAACTGAATGTCCATCAAAATCAAATCCGGCAGCAACTCCGGGGCAGTAGAGGCGGCAAGGATGCGATCGAGCATTGCCGAACCATCCTCCAGAATCTCTACGCTGTAGCCCTCCAATTCCATCACCTCTGAAATTAACATTTGGTTAAAAGGCTGGTCTTCCACCACCAGAATCCGCTTGCTGCCAAGTGGTAGTGCGATCGCAGAAGCAGGAACTAACTTAGCATCCAAAGCACAAGCAGCAAAGCTACCCAACTCGTGACGCATCTCCGTCAAAGGCAGCCAAACGCGGAACAAACTGCCGCGATCGCAAATAGATTGAAAAGAAACAGTTCCGCCGTGCAATTCCGCCAGACGCTTAGTCAAAGCCAAACCCAAACCCGTACCTTCGTGGCGCCTAGTCAGGGAAGAATCCACCTGTTGAAAAGGTCGGAATAGCAAGTGCCAGCGATCCTGAGGAATGCCGATACCCGAGTCTTTCACCTCAAGACAAAAGTAAGGAGTGCTGGCATTTACAGGAGAACAATCAGGGCGGTAATCGCCATTAATTTCATTGCCGTAGGCCAGACGCCCGCTGAGTTTAACTTGTCCCCGTTCCGGGGTAAATTTGATAGCATTGGAAAGTAAATTAATCACAATTTGTCGCACTCGCCGTTCGTCGAGCAAAACTTTAGTAATGCGGTAGTCTAGTTCTAAAGACAAAGCAATTCGCTTTTTGTCTGCCCGCGGCTGAATCATTTTCAGACAGTCTGTCGCAAGTTCGTGAACGCGAACCGGCTGTAAATTGAGTTCTACTTTTCCTGCTTC
This sequence comes from Microcoleus sp. CAWBG27, assembly GCF_020883145.1. Classification (NCBI taxonomy): domain Bacteria; kingdom Bacillati; phylum Cyanobacteriota; class Cyanophyceae; order Oscillatoriales; family Microcoleaceae; genus Microcoleus; species Microcoleus sp. CAWBG27. Next base: position 6,270 of record NZ_JAHREU010000092.1, on the reverse strand, counting down.
AATTTTAGAAAGATCGAGAATATCGTTAATTAGCTGCAACAAGTGCTGACCGCTTTTTTCGATCAGTTCTACATAGTTGATTTGTCGATCGCTCAACTGGCCCGATGTTTGGCGCAGCAGCAAGTCTGAAAAGCCGAGAATGCTGTTGAGAGGCGTCCGCAATTCGTGGGACATCGAGGCTAAAAACTCAGATTTTAACTGAGAAGAATACTCTAATTGTTCGTTAACTTGGCGGAGGTTTTCTTGTGTCTGAGCCCGCTCGATCGCCGCCCCCAGAGTCCGACAAGCAGCCGCGAGCACTTCTTGGTGAAGGGAAGCTTGCAGTTTTTTGACGTTGCGCGACTCCAGCGTCAGCACTCCGATGATTGTACCGTCAGTAGATGCGATCGGAAAAATGCCCAATTGTCCGATTCCCGGATGCCGAAATTGCGGCACAGCATTGGGATGTTCGGCATAATCATCGACAAACAAAGCTTTACCAGTTTCCACCACTTCCCACAGCAAACCGGTGCCGTAGGGAATGCCTTTGTCGAGCAATTCTTGCATTCCAGCGGCGACTGGTTCCCCGTAACTAGCCAGAAATTGAGTAGAAACTTGGTTGGAAATCGCCGCCGCTTGCCGGTCTTTTCCCTTACCGCTAATCACTTTCACGTCTCCGAAAGCAGCATTCGTCGCTTCTACCAGATAGCTAAGGGCAAACTGACCTATTTCTTGCAAACTGTGAGAGTTTTGCAGGCGTTCAGTTAAGCCTAAAAGAAATGTCAGGCGCCTGACTTCTGCGTTCAAGCTAGCTTGGGAGTTTTGGTATACAGTAACGTCTCGAAAGGTAAACAGCCGCCCGCCGCTGTTGGTAATTGTGGCGAAGACTTCCAAACAAACGGCATTGGATTGCTCGAAATAGAATGATAAACTTTCATCCTGAGATTTTTGTAGCGCTTCCTGAAACTCTTCCCACTGCTGAAGCGACAAGTAACCGCGATCGACAATTTCGGCAAACAACAAGTCGCACTTAGGCTTGGTTGCCAGCCATTCTGGGGACAGTCCCCAAGTCTCGGCCAATTTTTTGTTAAACAAAACTAAGCTGTCAGACGAGTCGAAAAGAGCGATCGCATTATCTACTTGGTTGAGTATCAGTTCTTGGTCTGCCCTGAACTGCTGCAAGTCTATCTCCATTTTGTCTGTGTCTGTAGCTCTTAGTTTTGTTGTCATAACTGTCTACTGATATGCCAAAAGTTATTTTATTACCCCTTACTTAATTTGACATATTTTTAGGATTTTGGGCAGTGAGGGCGATGGCTTACGCCCCGCTTCGCTACGACCGGCCTTGCGATCTGAGACACTTGCTGGCGACGGGCGAGGGGAACGGTTTTTCTAGTACATCGGCTACAATAATAGATCGAGCAGTTTTCAATCCTCTAGGACTTACGCATTGACAAAATAACGAAACAGTGCATTGATAAATATGGGTCGTCTACTTTCTAGGTATCGGACAATGAGAAAAATAACTAAACCCTCGACAGCAAAATGTAATATAGACACTTACACGTTATTTTTGATGTCAGAACCAAAGTTGGGAGGGCGTAATAGGCGATCGGAGATATTAGGAAATGTTTCACATGACAGTATTAATCGATTTTTGTTAAGAGAGAGATACGAACCCAAAGATTTATTCAACACAATACAGAAAATAATAAATCTAGAAGGAGGGATACCGAGTGTAGACGATACAGTCATAGAAAAAATTTACAGTAACCCCAAAAATGCCGAATTAATTAGTTATTTTTGGTCAGGCAAAGCCCACAAAACTATTATTGGCTGAAATTTAATCACCCTATATTACAGCGACATCAATGGTAATTCAGTCCCAATAAATTACAGAATATATGACAAAAAGGAGGGAAAAACCAAAAACGATTATTTTAGAGAAATGGTGAGCGAAATAATAAGCTGGGGAGTCAAGCCAAGAATAGTAACAGGAGATAGTTGGTATTCAGGAGTGGAAAATTTAAAATTTCTAAAAAACCAGAAATTGGGTTTTCTCTTCGGAATTTAAAAAAACAGGACAGTATCAAATGAGCCACGTAATTATTGCCAGGTAAGCACTCTGGAAATTCCCGAGTCAGGATTGATAACTCATTTAAAAGAATTTGGATTTATAAAGTTGTTTAGAAAAAGCTTCAAAAAAGAGGCGTCTAGACACTATATTTTCTATTTGCCTGAGTCAGAAAAAATGGCTGAGATCGCAAGAGATGAATTCCTCACAATTCATGATACTCATTGGGAAATTGAAACCTTTCATAGAGCTATCTCTCCAAGTATGTGGAATTTGTCGTTTCATGGTGAGAGACACCTCTGCAATCAAAACTCATATATTTTGTTCACTTCAAGCATTTGTAAAATTGGAGTTTATGCGGTCTGAAAAAATAATTAGTAACTGGTATGAAGTCCAAAGGAATTTATTCACTTCAGTTATACGTGAGCATATTTTGGCAAACCGATTCAGTGATGGTATCGTCTAGAATACATAGATGATAGTTTTTGTCAATGCGTAAGTCCTATTATTCTGAGAAAAGTAGCCAGTAAGTTAGGTGTAAACCTTGACCAACTGGGTAGACGGGTTTTGACGACCGTAGCGAGAGTTAGACTTTGGGTATTACCCAAGCCTACTTTGTCCGCAGAATCTCAGCGTATGAAAGACCTGAGAGTGTCAACAACCGAGTTATAACGGAAAATCAAAGCTTGATGGCGATATATCTGTGCAGCAACCGGGTTTGTGAGACGGGATGCGATCGTTAATAGTTAAATTTTTGTGTTTGAATATTAAGGTTTGTAATTTTCAAATTGTTTATGACAGTCGATCGCAACTCTCTTTTATTTGACAATATAGCTAGCACTGCCAGCTCTTCTGGGACTGCCAACCTCGACGAGGAAGGGGGGACACCGCCGCCGAGCCAAGGCAGCCGGATCGCAAGTTCGGTGCTGTCTCCGGCGGTGCAGTTATTGCTGCGATCGCAAGTTCAGCAAGTTGACGACTTGAAGGTGAAAATTGAGGGGAGCGATCGACAAATTTTCAGCGGTACGATCCCCAAAGTAACGGCAGCCGCTCGCGGTGCAGTGTATAAAGGATTACACCTAACAGAGGTTGCTCTAGAGGGCTGTGGCATTCGCATCAACCTAGGTCAAGCTCTCAAAGGCAAACCGCTGCGCCTCCTCGAATCCGTTCCCGTGACGGGCGTTTTGAGGCTCAATCAAGCGGATTTGAATGCGTCTCTAAAAGCGCCTTTGCTGGCGGATGCTTTGAGTGAATTTTTGCTGCCAATGTTACCGCTGACGGATAGCGAAAAATCTCTGAAATTGCAAGATTCTCAGATAAAAATTGAGGCGGGGAATTTGACGCTGGCGGCGACTATTTTGTGCGATGGGGGTACGCAAATTCCTGTTGTATTGCGGACTGGTTTGCGGATTGCTAGCGGTCGCGAATTGATGTTTGAATCACCAGAAATCGAAGTCGATGGAGAATTAAAGAGTAGTGATTTCAATGATTTTAAAATTGATTTCGGAGAGGAAGTTGCAATTGATGAGTTAATTTTGAGTCCGGGGGAGATTGTTTGTCGGGGCGGAATTAGAGTTTTGCCTTAGTTAGTTAACTGTTGATTGTTGATTGTTGATTGTTGATTGTTGATTGTTGATTGTTGACTGTTGACTGTTGACTGTTGACTGTTGTTTGTTGTCTGTTGGCTGTAACCTTGTTCCCAGGAAGAGCCTGGGAACACATACCCGGAGGCTCTGCCTCCAAATTCCTATGCCCTATGCCCTATGCCCTATGCCCTATGCCCTATGCCCTATGCCCAATTCCCAATTCCCAATTACCGACTAAGTGACATCCTCCCGACGCTGATGCTACGCATACAGTGCGGGCTTCCCAAGATCGCTCTTGGAATCTTCGAGCTTCATCGCCAGTTGTCTAGACACTGTTTCCAATGCCCCCGATACCTCGGCTCCACTCGCAATTTCAACACCCGATAGACCACGGGCGCAAATCACTTGACCTGCTGCAACATCTCTTGGCTTGACCGACCCACACTCATGACAGTCATGAATCCGCACACTCAGATCCTTTTTCACCTTGGCTCCGCAGTCAGGGCAAGTTTGAGACGTGCCGTTCGGGTCAACCTTGCCATAGTAAACACCGCGCTTGAAACAAACCCACGGCAGCACTTGATTCACAAATTGACCCAACCCTGCATCCAGAGTATGTTTCCCCAACATGCCTTTTGCCATGATTCGGAAATCCAAATCTTCGACAAAAATCATGCCCGCACGGTTGCAAAGATGATGAGCAAGCTTGAACTGCCAATCCAATCGACTCTCAGCAATTTGTTCGTGAACCTTGCCTATTTTCTGAATCAGCTTAGATCGAGTGTTAGACCGTTTCTGTTTCCGCTTCAAACAGCGTTGCAGCAATTCCAGCTTGCGATGCAGTTTGTCAAAGAAACGCGGCCTAGCGACTTGTTCGCCATCACTGGTAGACAGAAAATAACTCAGCCCCACATCAATCCCGATTGCATTGCCATGAGGTGGCACATCAGGAACGGTGACATCGCACTGAAGACAAAGGGTGACATACCAACCGGAATGTTTACGAATAACCCGAACCGTTTTGACCTCAAATCCGTCGGGAATTTGACGATGCAAAACAATGGTCATCTCCCCAATCTTGGGAAGCTTGATTTTGCTCCCATTGACCGGACTGTCTTTGAATTGAGGGAACAAGAACGAACGGTATTGACCAAACTTCTTGAACCGAGGGAATCCATACCCCCGCGCTTTCATTGCCACAAAAGCAGCATCAACCCGCCTCAATGGTTCTTGAATTACCTGAGACTGAACATCTTTGAGATGGGGCAACTTAGCTTTGATTGCTGTCAGCGCATTTTGCTGCTTGTAGTAATCAGGATAAGGAACCTCAGCACCAATAAGTAGTCGAACGAAATTAATTACACAAATCATATAATATGATATACTAAAATTATTAAGTTTTATTTAGAGAGGTTTGATATGTTTTTACTTCGAGATATTAATCCACTTTCGTTAAAATTACTAAACCGAATTTATCGCGAAAGTAGACATCATCAAGTACGTCAAAGAGCACATTTTTTAATTTTAGCTTCACAAAATATCGAAAATAAAAACTTGATGAAAATTTTTAAAATTAGTTATAAAACTATGTATAATTGGTTGAATCGATGGGAAAATGAGGGAATGCTCGGATTATATAATAAGCCAGGTATAGGTAGAAAAGAAACATTTAATTCTGCACAATCAGATCAAATTAAAGACTGGGTAAAATTACAACCAAAACAATTAAAACAAGTAGTACAAAAAATCAAAAAAGAATGGTGTATTAATACAAGTACGGAAACAATTAAGAGAATAATTAAAAAAAAAATATGAGTTGGCATAGGATGCGTCGAGGTGTTGGCGGCAAGCCAGACCCCATAGAATATAAGGAAAAAAAAGAAAAATTGTCAGAATTAAAAAAACTAGAAGATGAGGGAGAAATTGATTTATACTATTTGGATGAATCCGGATTTTGTGGCATCCCTTGTGTTCCTTATGGATGGCAAGATATTGGCGAATATTTATCAATTGATAGTCGTAAAACTAAGCGCTTAAATGTCTTGGGAATTATGAATCGACAAAATATTCTTCACGCTTATGTTTCAGAGCAGACCATTAATTCTGATGTAATCATAGCCTGCATAGATACCTTCTTTCCTGTGGTAGAGCGACCAACATTTATTGTGGTAGATCAAGCTTCTATTCATACTAGTAGTGCCATTTTTGATAAACTTGAAGAATGGAAAGAACGCGGTATAACTATATTTGAATTACCGACTTATTCACCTGAATTGAATTTAATTGAGATTTTGTGGCGGTTTATCAAATATACATGGCTCGAAATAGATGCTTACTCTAGCTGGCAATCTCTTGTTTCATCTGTAGAAAAAATTCTTAAAGAGTTTGGAGATAATTATGTAATTAATTTTGCTTAACTACTTAATGTACTCAGACACCAAAGAGCAAGAATTGATGTCGCACTTCCGAGACTTGATCCAGTCTTTGCGCTCACCCAAAGCGTAGTTATAACCCACATTCCGCACCCCCAACTGGCACATAGGGGGATTGAGGGGGGAAAAGTGAATCATCCGAGACAAAAATGAGTAGAAATACTCAATTATCTCGGTGACTCAACATCACCCAGTAGTC